>JBEVKB010000123.1:0-112148 GCA_040509875.1 Steroidobacteraceae bacterium
CAACCTGAAAGCAGGCGACCATGAACTGCTGGCATTGTTTACCGGCCAAGGGCCGCACGTGCGCGATTACCGGCGCGGCGCGACCATCAAGCTGGCGAAAGGCGTCGGCGCCAAGTACCTGGAATTGAAGATCAGCGACAAGGCCATGAAGGCCCAACCCGAATTCATCGTGAAGGAATGGGAATAGTGGCGGCGGACCCGCTTCGAACCGCGATCGGCACGCCTGCGAATATCCCGTGAAACTGCGACAGACAATTACGCTGATGCTGGCCGTGACACTGCCCATGGTGTTCGCCGGTTGCTCCATGTTCGGAAAAAAGGCGCCGCCGCCGGTTCCCGAGCACCCGCTCGTGGGCATGCCCCAGGAGGTGAAGGACCTGCACTGGGGCGAAGTGCTGTTCTACTTCTACCAGGATGAAAACCTCAAGGCGCTGACGCGGCTCACTGCCGCACAGGACGCCAACCGCGTCAGTCATCACCAGGTCGAAGCCGAACTGCTGAAAGGCGGCCTGTATCTCTCGCTCGGCCAGCACGAGGAGGCGGGGCGGATCTTCAAGACACTGTTGAACGACAACGTGCCGCTCGACGTGCGCAATCGCGCTTGGTTCTACCTGGCCAAGATCTGGTACCAGCGCGGCTACATGCAGGATTCCGAAGTGGCGCTGAATTCGATTCGCGGCGCACTGCCCGGCGATCTGGAGCCCGAGCGGCACCTGCTCGAAGCCCAGGTGCTGATGTACCTGGATCGTTACGACGAAGCGATCCGCGTGCTGGAGCGGTGGCAACCCACTGGCAACGGCGCCGACGTCTGGTCGGCCTATGCACACTTCAATATAGGCGTCGCGCTGGTGCGCAAGGATCGACTCGACGATGCGGTGAAGCTGCTCGACCTGGTCGGCCGCATGCCCACAGCCACCGATGAAATGGCCGCACTGAGCGACAAGGCCAATGTGGCGCTCGGATTTGCGTTCCTGAAGGCGGGGCGAGATGCGCAGGCCAAGCTGGTGCTGCAGCGAGTGCGACTGGAAGGTCCGCAATCGAACAAGGCTCTGCTCGGCGCGGGCTGGGCAGACGCTGCCGAGAAGGAATACGCCAAGGCGCTCATTCCCTGGTTGGAACTGCGTAGCCGCAATATCCTCGACTCCGCCGTGCAGGAATCGTATCTCGCCATTCCTTTCGCCTACGCGCAGCTCGATGCGACCAAGCAGGCCGCCGAGCAGTACGAGATTGCGCTGAAGGCATTCGAAGAGGAATCGCGTCGCATCGACGAATCGATCGAAGCCATCCGCACCGGACGGCTGTTGCAAGCCATCATGGACAACGACAAGGCCGCGACACTCGGCTGGTACTGGCAGTTGCAGGAACTACCGGACGCGCCCGAAACCCGTTACCTGTATCACCTGCTGGCCACCAACGAATTCCAGGAAGCGCTGAAGAACTATCGCGACCTGCGCCTGATGCGTAACAGCCTAAGCTCCTGGACCCTGACGGTGGAAGCGTTCGGTGACATGATCGATACGCGTCATCGCGCCTACGAGCAGCGCTTGCCAGGCCTGCTCCAGACGGTGCAGAACGTCGACCTCGACGGCCTCGAAGCCCATCGCAACGAACTCGAGTCGCGCGTGACGGCTATCGAACGCGACAGCGATGTGGCCGGGCTTGCGACCAGCCGCGAACAGGAACAGTGGCGCAAGGTGCAGCACATCGATGAAGTGCTCAGCCGCGCCGATCCGTCGGATCCGATGGTCGTGGAGATGCGCGAGAAGGCACGCTTGCTCCGCGGCACGTTGTTGTGGGATTTCAATTCCAGTTACAAGGCGCGCTTGTGGAAGGAGCGCAAGGAGTTGCGCGAACTCGATGTCGCGTACAAGGAAGCGCGCCGGCGCTCGGTGCTGGTGGACCGCGCACGCGATGAATATCCGGCGCGCACCGCGGAGTTCGAGAAGCGCGTGAGCAGTCTGGCGCCTCGGATCGATTCGCTGAGTTCTCGGCTCGACGCCGCGGCACTGCTGCAGAACGACTATCTCGCCGGCATCGCCATCCGCGAGCTGCAGTCGCAGCAGCAGCGTCTGACTGCATATTCGATACAGGCGCGGTACGCCCTGGCCACGATCTACGATCGCGCCTCGGCGCCCGGTGGCGGAGGCAGCCAGTGAACCCGACTCTGAAAGTAGCCATCAGCATGGCGCTTGCGCTCGGCAGCCTGTCGACCGCGCAACTCGCCGTCGCAGAGAAACGCCCACGCTCGACCGGCACCATCCGCGATCTCGAATCGCGCGAAATCCGGATCGAGCCCGATCCGCCCACCGATGTGAAACCGGCGCAGGCAATCGAACAATACAAGCGGTTCCTCGAACTGCCTTCCCTCGACGAGAAAATGCGCGCCGAGGCTATGCGTCGTCTCGGCGACCTGCAGCTCGAAGCGGACGAAGACAGGGGCGAGGTTCCAGCGCTTCCGAACCCGAGCCCCGTTGCCGGGACTGCTACCGCTCCTGCGACCGCTGCCGCCGCAGCACCGCTGACCGGCCCGGAGCTGCAAGGCGCCATCAAGCTTTATGAAGGCCTGCTCGCGACCTATCCGAACTACGAACGCAACGACAAGGTGATGTACCAGCTCGCGCGCGCGTACGAAGCGAATTCACAGCCCGAGAAAGCACTGGTGGTGCTCGACAAACTGGTGAAACAGTTTCCGTCGAGCCAATGGATCATCGAAGCGCAATTCCGTCGCGGCGAAATTCTGTTCAGCGCGACGCGCTATCGCGAAGCCGAGTTGGCCTATCTCGCCGTGATCGCCGGCGGGCAGGCGGGCGGGTTCTACGACCAGGGCCTGTACAAGCACGGCTGGTCGCTGTTCAAGCAGGGACGCGGTGAAGAAAGCGTCGATTCGTTCCTCAAGGTCATCGACAGCATGCTCGTCATGGAGGACGGCAAGCTCAAGAATCGCGACAACCTGCAGCGCGCCTCCCGCGAACTGTCGGACGATGCGTTCCGGGCGATCGCCATCACGTATTTCGATCTGGATGGCGCAGCATCGCTCGACGCAGCATTGAAACAGCGTGGCGATCCCGTCTATGCCCATCTGCTCTACGAAGCGCTGGGCAACCTGTACCTGGAAAAGGAGCGCTACCAGGACGCCGCGCTCACCTACGAAACGTTTGCCAAACGTCGTCCCGCCGACCGCTTCGCGCCGTCGCTGCAGGCTCGCACCATCGAGGCCTATCAGAAGGGTGGGTTCAACAGCCTGGTGCTGGAGAGCAAAGAGTCGTTCGTGGAGCGCTATGCCTTCGGTTCGGCATTCTGGGCCGAACGCAGCGTCGAGGAGGCGCCGGAAGTCGTGGCGCAGCTCAAGACCAACCAGAAGGACGTTGCCGAGTATCATCACGCGCAGGCGCAGAAATCGAAAAAGCCGGAAGACTATGCAGCCGCGGCCCGCTGGTACGGCGTCATGCTCACATCGTTCCCGCACGATCCGGAAGTACCGGCGACACGCTACCTGCTCGCTGAAGTGCTGTTCGAGTCCGGCCAGTTCGCTTCGGCCGCGAAAGAGTACGAGACCACCGCCTACGAATATCCGGTGCATGCGAAGTCGGCCGACGCCGGTTATGCAGCGCTGATCGCATATCAGAAGCACGAACCTTCGCTCACCGGCGAGGCGCGCACCGCGTGGCGCCGCAAAGGCATCGAGAGCGCATTGATGTTTGCTTCCACGTACCCGGAGCATGTGGAAGCCACCCGCGTGCTGACCAAGGCGGATGAAGACCTGTTCGCGCTCAACGAATTCGACCGTGTCATCGAAGTCTCCGGCCAGATCCTCGCCCGCAAGCCGCCGGCGGATCAGAAGCAACAGCGCACTGCCGCGACGTTGCTGGCGCATTCGCTGTTCGATCGCGGCCGCTTCGTGGAAGCGGAGCAGGCTTACGTTCGCGTGCAGGGCTACCTCGCCGCGAACGATCCGGACCGCACCGCCATCGGCGAGCGCATCGCTGCTTCCATCTACAAGCAGGCCGAAGCCAAGCAGGCAGCCGGAGACGGCGGCGCCGCCGTGGATGATTTCCTGCGGGTCGGCGCGCTCGCCCCCGATTCGAAGGTCCGCATGAACGCCGAGTTCGACGCGGCCAGCATCCTGATCAAGAACCAGCAGTGGGATCGAGCGGCGCAAGTGCTGGAAGGATTCCGGCGCAAGTATCCGAATCATGAACTCGCTCCCGAGGTCACACGCTCTCTTGCCGTGGCATATAGCGAGACGGGCCGTGCGGGTGAAGCGGCCGCAGAATTCGAGAAGATCGCCGCCAGTCCGAAAGAAACGGCGGATGTGCGTCGCGCGGCGTTGCTGCAGGCTGCGACGCTCTATGAGAAGTCCAAGTCGACGGCCAACGTGGCTCGCGTCTACGGCGATTACGTGAAGCAATACCCGCGGCCGCTGGATGCGGCACAGGAAGCCCGGCAGAAGATCGCGGATCTCGCCAAACAGCAGAATGACAGCCGCGCCCGTGCGCAATGGATGACGGAGATCATTGCCGCCGACAAGGTGGCCGGCGCCGCACGCACCGATCGCAGCAAGTATCTCGCCGCGCGCGCCACTCTCGAACAGGTCCAGCCCGACGTGGCCGCCTTCAATTCGATCAAGCTGGTGGTGCCGCTCGACAAATCGCTCAAGGCCAAGCGCAAGGCCATGGAAAAGGTCCTGGCTTCTTACGGCCAGGCGCTGGACTATGGCGTCGCCGAAGTGACCACCGCATCGACCTTCGGCATGGCGGAGCTGTACCGGCAGTTGGGCACCGACCTGATGGCGTCCGAGCGGCCGAAAGGCCTCGATGCGGAGGCCAAGGAACAGTACGACGTACTGCTCGAGGAACAGGCCTTCCCGTTCGAGGAGAAATCCATCGAACTGCACGAGGTCAACGCGAAACGCGCCGGCGATGGTGTCTATGACGATTCGGTGCGCCGCAGTTTCGACGTGTTGGCGAAACTGAAACCGGCGCGTTACGCGAAAGCAGAGATCAGTGAAGAGTATGTTCCAACGCTACGCTGAACCTGTCGTCATCGCGACGCTCATTCTATTGGGCGGTTGCGGAATGATGTCGACGCGAGATGGCGGCTCTGTGCCGTCGTCGCCGTCGGATGCCTCCGTGCCCAACCAGACGATCAAGGAGTCGGATGGCGTCTCGCAGGTCGCGGCGCCGCCGGAAGCTGCGCGCCAGTTCGAAGCGGCGGTGGCAATGCTGTCAGCGGGAAACACTGCAGGGGCGGAAAGCGAGTTCCGAGCCCTCGCGGCTGCCTATCCTACGTTTGCCGCGCCGCTGGTGAACCTGGCGATCCTGCAGGTAAAGGCAGGCCAGCTCGATGCTGCGGAGAAAACCCTGAAAGATGCGACAGCAAGGAACGCCGACAGCGCGCCCGCGTTCAATCAGCTTGGCATCGTCTATCGCCACCTGGGCCGCTTCAAGGAGGCGGACGATGCGTATCAGCGTGCGCTGGCGTTGGACGCAAACTACGCCTCGGCGTGGCTGAATCTCGGCGTGCTTTGCGATCTGTATCTGCAGCAGCCGCAACGGGCGCTGGAGGCTTACGAGCGCTACCTGTCTCTGGCTGCGGCGCCGGATGCAAAGGTGAGTGGTTGGGTGACCGAACTGAAAGCGCGTCTGGGTGCCGGACGCAGCGCGAGGGCGGAATGAACTCCACGAACCGGACGAGTGTGTTGCTGGTCTCTATGTCCCTGCTGATTGCCGGTGCCGCGGTTGCGGCCGAACCGAAAGCAGGCTCCGCGAGCCGCGATGCAATGCCTGCAGTGACACCCACTGCGCCCGTTCTGAGCGATTCAGATGCCCCTGCTGCGCCCACTACAAAGAGCGCTGCGCCTGCTTCCGCCACGACACAGCCGGCGCGCCGCACCGGCAACGATCGTCTCAAGCTCGACACCACCGTGGTGACGGGCAATCGCGAATTGCCCAAGGTGCTATACATCGTTCCGTGGAAACGCGCCGATATCGGCGACTTGATGACCCAGCCGATGAACACGCTGCTGGATGAAGTCCTGACTCCCGTCGACCGTGACGTTTTTCGTCGTGAAGTGACGTACTACGGGACGATTACCCGTAATGCAGATGAAATTAACGTGGCGCCTGCCACACCCCCTGCTGCTTCCGAGAAGTAGGTCGCAGCAATCGAGTTTGACCTAACGCAAGTTGTGCACCAGAGCGCACCGGCATCGCAAGAGGAGTTATCGACGTGGAGTTCTATCACTTCGTAGTCAATTTTTTCAGGCAGGGAGGATTTTTCCTTTACCCCCTGGCGCTGATTTTCGTCGTCGGTGTCGCGATTTCGATCGAGCGCTTCGTCTACCTGACGAAAGAGACCTTCACCAATCAGCGGCTGTGGGCGCAGCTGGTCCCGTTGATCAGCAGCGGCAACTTCAAGCAGGTGGTTGCGATCACCTCGCGCTCGAAGGCTTCGATTGCCACGGTGCTCAACTACGGCATCGCCCGCCTGCCCAGCGCACGGCGTCGTGACGACGTCGAAAAGGCGATGGACGAGAGCATGCTCGAAATCATCCCGCGCATCGAAAAGCGCACGCACTACCTTTCGTCGCTCGCGAACATCGGCATGTTGACCGGCCTCATGGGCACGGTCATCGGCCTCATCGGCGCGTTCAGCGCGATCGCAAGCGTCAACCCGGCCGAGAAGGCCAGCCTGCTCGCCGCCAGCATCTCGGTCGCCATGAACAACACGGCCTCGGGCCTGCTGGTCGCCATCACGCTGCTGGCCACGCACATGTTCATCGAAGCCAAGGCGACCAAGTTGATCGACAGCCTCGAAATCGCCGCGGTGAAATTCTTGAACTCGGTGGTCGAGCGTCGCCAGGACAACGATGCGGGTGACGACCATGCACCCGTGCCCTCGCGTGGCATGCATGCCGCGCGCGGCATGGCCTGAAGAAGTATCGAAGGAACGATGCCGGGCGCTCCACGTCGCGCCCAGTGTCGTCCTTCAGATCGTCACCTAGCGGGCCGAGACCTTAGAGATGTCCCAATCCAAAGCCGCGCGACGCGTAACGCGAAACCATGCGCGCTATCGCGGACGCAATGAACTGAACGTCGTGCCGATGATCGACATGATGGTCATCCTGGTGTTCTTCCTGATTTTCACCGCGGTGTTCACCAAGACCAACGTGCTCGAGCTGAATCTGCCGGGTGCGGACGCTGCCGTGCCCGACCTGCCGGAAGGGCTCAACCTGGAAGTCATCGTGCGCAAGGAACAGATCCAGGTGTCGGATCGCGGCACCGGCGTGCTGAAGGAACTGCCTTCGACAGGCACCCAGTACGATCTCAAGGGCTTGTCCGATTTCCTGCAGCTGGTGAAAACGAAATATCCGGACAACACCGCCGCGTCCATCCTGCTGGAGCAGGAAGTCGACTACAACACGCTGGTGCAGGTGATGGACACGGTGCGCGTGTTCGAAGTGCCGGGATCGCAGTGGATGGTCGGCGACCTGTTTCCCGACGTGTCGGTCGGAGACGCGCCCACATGACTTCCTATCGCATCAAGCGCCATCGCAAGCGTGGCCATCACGGCGCCGGCGGTCACATGACGCTCGTGCCGTTCATCGACATTCTCACCATCATGGTGGTGTTCCTGCTGTTCAACACGTCGGACGTCGACGTGCTGCCGAACAACAAGAACATCTCGATTCCCGAATCGATCTCGGAGAAGAAGCCCCAGCCCACGGTGGTGGTGATGGTGACCAAGGACGACCTGCTGGTCGACGGCCGCTCGGTGATTTCAATGAAGGACCTGGTCGCATCGACGGATGCCGTCATTGCGCCGCTGAAGGCAGCGCTACAAGCGCAGGCCGATAGTGTGCTCAAGGATGCGGCGAGCCAGGAAGTGAAAGAGCGCGAGGTCACCATCCTCGGCGATCGCAACACACCTTACAGCGTGCTGCGCAAGATCATGGCGACCTGCACCGATGCCGACTACGGCAAAGTTTCTCTCGCCGTCACCAGTCGCGAGCGTGCGCCTGTCGTTGCAGGTCGTACCGCATTGCTGAGCAAACCCTTGGCCGCAGCGGGGACATGATGGAGCGCAATTCCGCCTTCGGCCTGGCTCCGTATTATCGGCTCTACGACCTGCCTTGGTCGCCGACCGAGGACGTCGAACGTGGCTTCCGGAAGGTGCTGCGCATCGTCCTGGCGGTCTTCGTGGTGCTCGCCGTTCTCGTGACGCTGTTGCCGGTGCCCGAGCAGGCGCGCGTCAAAGCGCCGCCCATTCCCGATCGCGTCGTCAGGTTGTTGCTTGAAAAACCGGTGCCGCCGCCACCTCCGCCTCCGCCACCCAAGATCGAGCCGGAGAAGAAACCGGAGCCGGTCAAGGTCGAGCCGGTACCGCAACCTCCCAAGCCCAAGCCCGTCGAAGACGCGCGCGAGAAGGCACAGAAGTCCGGGTTGCTGAAGCTGCAGGATCAACTCGCGGACCTGCGCGACAACAGCGTGCTCGACAAGGCGTCGATGACCAAGAATCTCACCGGCAAGGTCAACGAGACCACCAGCGCCGAGCGCTCGATGATCACGTCCAAGGTCGGCGCGAGCAGCGGTGGCATCAACACGGCGGCGCTCAGTCGTGGCTACGGCGGCGGGCAGGGTTCGTTGACCGGTCACAACACCACGCAGGTGACATCGGCGGTGCTCGACGCCAAGCCGGATAAGGTGACCCGTGGTGGCAGTGGCAAGGCCACGCGCAGCGAGGAGGAGATCGCGACCATCTTCGATCGCAACAAGGGTGCGATCTATTCGATCTATACGCGCGCACTGCGCGACAAGCCTGAGCTCAAGGGCAAGGTGGTGCTGGAGCTGACCATCTCTCCGGCGGGCGAAATCACCCGTTGCGAAGTGGTTTCCAGCGAATTGAACGATCCGGAACTGGAGCGCAAGCTGGTGTCGCGCATCAAGCTGTTCCGCTTCGAAGCGCGGGATGTCGGCGCTATCACCGTGACCAAGCCGATCGACTTCTTCCCGGCCTGATCCTCCGTTGCTTGGGCAACGGTGGGTGCCGGAACGCCGTTAATTACAGCGTATTATGACCGTGGCCTGCGCCGCTTGTCGGCTCCGGCGCACCGCCCAACGCCTGCGCCTTGCCAGGCGGCGGCCGGGCCACGATCATGCGCCGACAGGAGAGGGTGCATGAACATCGAGTCGGAAATCCGCAATTTCAAAGAGCTGTCGGCGATCGACAAGGCGCGGTTCCTGGCGCGGTTCATGTATGAACTGACCCTCGACGGCCGCAATTTCTACAGTCCCAACAGCACCCAGGACATCGACGCCGGCAAACTGCGGTTCATCAACGAAGTGCAGCACCGCGTCACCCGTTTCATCGAACAGATCCTCATCGACGACCCCGCCCGTTCGCCGGATGACATCATGCTGCGGCTGTTACTCGCGCCGCGCGCGGAGAAGTCGATCGAGAGCCTGGTGCATACGGCGTATGCGAGGACGATTCAGGCGGTGGGGTAGGTTCGAAGCGCGGAAGCTTTGCTTCGCGGGCTCGTTCCTCGCGAGAACCCCTCACCGGCGCGCAGCCCACGCGAAGCAATCTCACTCCGCCTTCAACTTAGGTAACTCCGCCGTACTCTCCTCCACCTTATCCGTCTCGAACAGCAGCTCCAGTTCCTTCGCCGCGAGCTGTGAACTCTGGATCAGCTTCTGCTCATCGTCACGCGCTTCGCGCTGCGATTCGAGCGTGCGCTCATCGTGCGCTTTGAATCGATCGATGCTCTCCAGTGAGTCCTCGCGCGACATGCCCAGTGTCTCCAGCGTGTGCCGCGCCATGTCGAGACTCGAAAGAAACGTCTCGCGGATGATATAGCGCACGCCCAGGTCCATCAGCCGCAACGCGTGCTGCCGATTGCGCGCCCGGGCCAGGATTTTCAGGTGTGGAAACTGTTTGCGCACCAACTCAACCGCGCGCACCGACGCCTCGATGTCGTCGATCGCCATGACCAGCACTTCCGCCTGCGCTGCGCCCGCAGCCTGTAGCAATTCGATGCGGGAAGCGTCGCCGTAATAAACCTTGTTTCCGAAACGGCGCACGAAGTCGACCTGCGCCACGCTCGATTCGAGCGCGGTGAAGGGAATCTTGCGCATCCTCAGCACGCGACCGACGATCTGGCCGAAGCGGCCGAAGCCGGCGATGATGACGCGGCCTTCGTTGGCCTCGATGAGATCGAACGGCGGCGGCGGTGGCTGCAGCTTCGATTCGAGACGTTCGCGCAGCATCATCAGCAGCGGGCTTGCGATCATGGAAATGGTGACGACGATCACCAGCAGGTCCGCGAGCGACGGCTCCATCACGCCATACGCCACCGCGAGTGAGAACAGCACGAAGCCGAACTCCCCAGCCTGCGGAAGCGCAAACGCGAGGCCCCGAGCGTCATCCGGCGCGTGACCGGTGAGGCGCCCCACGATCCACAACATCAGCGATTTCAGTATCAGCAGGCCGACGACCAGCGATGCGACCAGGACCGGCTGGTGTATCAGCAATCCCAGGTTGGCGGTCATGCCGACGGACATGAAGAACAGGCCCAGCAACAATCCCTTGAACGGTTCGATGTCCGCTTCCAGCTCGTGGCGATATTCGCTGTCCGCGAGCAGCAGGCCGGCGACGAATGCGCCGAGCGCCATCGACAGGCCCACGAGATTGAACAACAACGCCGTTGCGATCACGACCAGCAGGGCCGCGGCAGTGAAGGCTTCGTTCACCTTGGTTTCGGCGACGATGCGCAGCGCCGGCCGTAACACGTAGCGCCCGGCGAACGCTACGAGCAGCAGCACGCCCAGGGCTTTGCCTCCCATGATCAGCGTCATGCCGATGTCGCGCTCGCCCGACTGCACGCCGAGCAACGGCAGGATGGCCAGCATCGGCATCACGGCCACGTCCTGGAACAGCAGGATGGCGAAGCTCGAGCGACCGTAGTGCGTCTTGAGCTGGCCGCGCTCGGCCAGCAGCTGCAACACCATCGGCGTCGAAGACAGCGACAGGGCGAAGGCGGCAACGAAGGCGGTGGCCCACGGCAAGCCAAAAGCCCGGGCCACAGCAGTGAACGCCACCGTCGTCAGTGCGACCTGCATCGAGCCCATGCCGAAGATGGCCCGACGCATGGCTCGCAGGCGCGAAGGCTGCAATTCCAGCCCGATCACGAACAGCAGCAGCACGACGCCGAGTTCGGCCGTGTGCAGCACGCCTTCCGCATCCTGCACGATGCGCAAACCCCACGGACCAATGACGATGCCCGCCGCCAGGTAGCCAAGCACTGACCCCAGGCCGAGCTTGCGGAACACGGGAATGGCGATGACCGAGGCCGCCAGAAACACGGCCACTTGCGCGAGTGGAGTCATGGAAGGATCTGACCGGAAAGGGTGCAACAGGGGGATGGGGCAGGGTGGCACATTCTGCGTCATCGGGTCCGGTTTCGTCTTCCTGCTAGAATCCTCCCCGCCATGCCCCGCCAGGATATTTCCTTTCCCCTCAAAGACGCCGACCTGCGTGAAGACGTCCACATGCTGGGCGCGCTCGTCGGCGAGGTAATCCGCGAGCAATGCGGAGAAGCGCTGTACCAGACGGTCGAGAACGATCGGCAGGATGCCATCGCACGCCGCCAAGGCGACAAGCAATGCGCCTCGCAGCTCGAAACCAGCACGCGCAACGTTCCGGCCGAGGAAGCCAACGACCTGATCCGCGCTTTCTCCACCTGGTTCGCCATGGTGAACATGGCGGAGAAAGTCCACCGCATCCGCCGTCGTCGCCAGTACCTGAACGAGGGAGCGGTGCAGCCGGGCGGTATCGAAGAGGCGGTGGCCAAGCTCAAGGCGAAGGGGCTGACCCTGATCGACATCCGCCGCGTGATGCTGGAATTGTGGATCGAGCCGGTGCTCACCTCGCACCCGACGGAGTCCACGCGCCGGACCAATCTGCGCAAACAGCAGCGTGTCGCGCAGTTGCTGCTGAGTCGCCTCGGGTTGTCACGCACCGCTGCGGAGTCGCGCACCATCTGGCAGCGCATCCGCGCCGAGATCACTTCAGGCTGGCAGACGGCAGAGAATTCGCGCGAGCGGCTGACGATTGCCGATGAGCGCGAGCACGTGCTGTTTTTCCTGGTGGAGATCCTCTACCAGATCGTGCCCATCTTCTACGAGGAGATCAGTGCGGCGCTGGAGAAAGCGTACGGCCCGGAAGGCGCCGAACTCGATCTGCCGGAAATCCTGCGCTTCGGCTCGTGGGTGGGCGGCGACATGGACGGCAATCCCGACGTTCACGCCAAGACCATTCGCGAAACGGTGGCGCGCCACCAGCAGTTGATCGTCAACAGTTACTTCGTCGACTGCCAGGGATTGCAGGAGCAGTTGTCGCAGAGCGCGACCCGCGTCGGCATCTGCGAAGAACTGCAGGCTCGCATCAGTCACTACATGGTGGTGCTGCCCTCGGCGAGCACGCTGACGCCGGCACGGCACGACCGCATGCCGTATCGCGTATTCCTCGGTCAGATACTGGAGCGACTGCGTTCGACCTACGAAGGCCGGCAGAACCAGTATGAATCGGCCACCGAGCTGCTCGACGACCTGAACCTGATCGCTGCGAGCCTGCGTGCCAACAAGGGGGCGCACGCCGGTCTGTTCCAAGTGCAGCGGCTGATCCGTCGCGTGCGGACTTTCGGCTTCCACCTCGCCACGCTCGACATCCGGCAGAACGCGTCGGTGCACCGTGCAGTGGTTGCCACCGGCTTCGGCGATGCTGAATGGCCCACACGCACGCGTGAAGAACGTTTGATTCGCCTGCGTGAGGCGCTCGAGCGCGACGAAGGTCCGACCAGCGTGCTCGATGGCACCGGCAGGCGCAGCCTGTGGGTATTCGAAGCGTTGGCGCACTGTCGTCATCGTCATGGCACCGATGCCATCGGGCCGTACGTGGTGAGTTCGACCCGCGGCGCCGACGATATTCTCTCAGTGCTGCTGCTGGCGCGCTGGGCCGATACCACCGATCGCCGCTCCGGCGATGTGCCGGTGGATGTCGCGCCTCTGTTCGAATCGGCGGAAGCGCTCGAACGAGCCGGCGCGGTCATGCGCCAGTTGCTGGCCGAACCGATCTATCGCAAACATCTGCTCGCGCGAGGCAACCATCAGTACGTGATGATCGGCTACTCCGCCAGCAACAAGGACAGCGGTGTGGTCATGTCGCGCTGGCTGGTGCGTCGTGCGCAGGAAGCATTGTTCGCCGCCGCCACCGAAGCGAACATCGATCTGACGCTGTTTCATGGCCAGGGTGGCGCATTCGGTCGCGGTGGCGGTCGCACCGAAGTGCTGGTCCGAACCGGTCCCGATGGTGCACGTCGGGGTCGACTTCGCATCACCGAGGCGGGCGAGTTGATCAAGGAAAAATACGGGCTGCGCCCGATTGCCTTGCGAATTTTCGAACAGGCGTTCAACGCGCTGTCATTGGCAAGCACCGGTGCCATGCCGAGCGAACGCGTCGAGCCGCAATGGCGCGAGGCCATGCAGCGCCTCGGCGACGATAGCTTTCGCGCTTACCGGACGCTGGTTCACGACGATCCCGAGTTCTACGAATTCTTTCGCCAGCTCACGCCCATCGATGTGATCGAACGCATGCAGATCGGTTCGCGGCCTTCGTCACGCGTCGAGCGTGCCGGTGTCGCAGCGCTGCGCTCTATCCCCTGGACGCACGCGTGGTCGCAATGCCGTTACATGTTGCCCGGCTGGTTCGGTGCAGGCACCGCCTTACGTAATGCCACAGAGCAGTTCGGCGAAGCGGTCCTGAGCGACATGTACGCGCACTGGTACTTCTTCGAGAACCTCATCGACGATATCGAACTGGCGCTGGCGCGTGCCGACTTGGGGATCGCCTGCTTCTACGACGAACTGGTGGAAGCGAAGTACCGGCGTTTCATTCCGTTGATCCGCGCCGAGTACGAACTCACCCGCATCCACGTGTTGAAACTCAAAGGCTGCGCGCGCCTGCTGGATGGCGAGCCTACAGTGCAGCGTTCGGTGAAGCTGCGAAGTCCTTACATCGATCCCATGCACCTGGTGCAGGTCGATCTGTTGAAGCGCTGGCGTGCGGGAAAAAGGCAGGATCACGAAACGCTGAACGCCATCCTCGCGTCCATCACGGGAATCAGCCAGGCATTGCAGGGAGCGTGAGGTTAGCGGTAGGCGCTACACGCGGCTCGCGCGCGTGGCGTGTGAACCACGATGCAACAGTGTGCGGTTCAGCGCATCTCGAACTGGTTCATGTAAGGCGAGAGCCAGCTGACGATGTGCTCGTGGCTGGTGACGCGATCGCAGAGCAGGTCGGGTTGTTCGCGCAACAGTCGATACGCGAAAGCCACTGCATCCGTCGCATGGCGTCGACGGGATTCCGGTAGTCGCAGCCATTCTTCGACGACGCGCGCCCGATCATCCAGCTGTGCCATCGCCCCCTCCGCCACACCGAGAATAGTGCTGATCCGAAAATAGCAGCGTGTTCTTCGGAGTGCATCGAATATTTCCCGCAATGGGAGGTGGGACCTTTCCATGCCTTGCGCCTGCGACGCGCACGCCGCGGAGAACCACCGGTCGAACAAGCAGATAGGCGGCAACCTTGAGGCGTGTCGGCCGCAGTCCGCCCACATGTCGTCGTGTCGATTTCGCCGCGGCGTCGTAGTCAGTGCAGGTGTTCGCGCGAAACGGTGGAAATCTTGCCAGCACTGCGCGCGGCAGGACTCCTGGCGGGTGAATCAAGCCCGCTGACGATACGGCATTCGAGCTGACATATTCTCTCTTTGCTAAAGCAACGGTCGTCGCCGGGCGCGACCCTGCGGAAATTGCACTGTTTGGCTTCGTCGCGCAGGCGCGTTGACGTTGCGAATCTGCGTCAGCGGCGTATCGAGGATGATATTTCCGAGGAAATTCCCCTTAATTCACGTAAATTCAGCTATTCAATTTGTGTGCCGATGCGGCAGAATTGCGCCTTTAACCGATTGGGCCGTCGCCCTGCGAGAAGTTCTTGAAAAAATCCGCCCCTAAGAAGACATCCCCACGCGCTACCGCAAAGTCTTCGCATTCCCCCTGGTCCGCCTTGTCGAAGAACGGCACAGGCCTGAATGTTGAGGATTTCCTGACATTCCGCCTGACCCGGCTGTCGAATGCACTGCGCACCAACCTCACCAAGCGTTACCTCGAGGAGTTCGGCCTGAGCCTGCCCGAGTGGCGTTTGCTCGCGCTGGTCACCCGCTTTTCGCCGCTGCGCTTCTCCGAGCTGACCAGTCGCAGCAGCATGGACAAAGGCCAGGTGAGTCGCACCTTGCGTCAATTGACCAAGCGCGGCTTCATCAAGATGAAAGTGGTGAAGAACAAAGGTTCGCGTTCCACCGAAGCGCTCGCCGCCCCAGTGGTCGTCGCCGTTACGGCTGCGGGCCGCAATTTGCACAAAGAAGTGCTACCGGTGGCACGCAAGCGCCAGGTCGAATTCCTGATGACGCTCAGCGAGGCCGAGCGAGTTGCGCTGTACGCGACGCTGGACAAACTGTTCGTTGCCATCGGCAGCGACGCAGTGACCCCGGACGAAGCGGAGTAAGCCTCTTGGCTTCGCAGGTGCCTACGGCGCCTGCGAAGCGAAAGCCGCATCCACCGTATTCATCAGCAGGCACGCGATCGTCATCGGGCCCACCCCTCCGGGCACCGGCGTAATCGCAGCAGCGCGTTCGAGCGCACCGGCAAAGTCGACATCGCCGACGACGCGGATTTTCCCGTCCGCATCCTGCACTCGATTGATGCCCACATCGATCACCACCGCGCCCGGTCGAATCCATTCGCCCTTGATCGCCCGCGGCTTGCCGATCGCGGCAACGAGAATCTCCGCTTCCAGGCACAGTGCAGGCAGGTCGCGCGTTCGCGAATGGGCGATGGTCACAGTGCAATCGTTTTGCAGGAGTAATTGCGCCATCGGCTTGCCGACGATATTCGAACGCCCGACCACCAGCGCCCGTTTGCCCGCAAGGTCCGGCATCGCTTCGCGAAGCAGGATGAGGCATCCCAATGGCGTGCACGGAACTGTGGCCGCTTCACCGAGCGAAAGGCGCCCGACGTTGATTGCGTGAAAACCATCGACATCCTTCGCGGGATCGATCGCAGCCAATACCAGTGCGCCGTCGACGCCGGCAGGCAATGGCAGCTGCACCAGGATGCCGTGCACCTCACGATCGTCGTTGAGCTTCTGAACCAGCGCCAGTAGTTCTGCCGTCGTGGCACTCGCCGGCAAGCGATGATCGAAGTGCCGTAGCCCCGCTTCCTGCGCCTGCCGGGTTTTGCTCGCGACGTAAATCTGGCTGGCGGGATCGTCGCCGACGAGTACGACTGCGAGACCCGGTATCACTGCGTTACGCGCGAGTTCGGCAGTCCGGGTCGCGACGCGTTGTCGCAGGCGTTCGGCGGCGGCGCGGCCGTCGATGATGGTGGCGCTCAAGGGATGTCTCCGGCTCAGGTTGCTTCCTGGCGCGCAGACTACCGGATCGATACTCAGGAGTGGACGCGACTCGCCGCGAAGGTGCGTTTCTCTTCGTACATCGCCGCGTCGGCGCGAGCGATCAGCTCCTGGATGTCATCGTCGGTGTGGATGTTGACGATGGTGGTCCCGATGCTGACGTTGAGCAGGTACGGATTGCTGTTGCTGGCATTGAAATCCGCAAGGTGTTCCCGCAGGCGGGTACGCAGCGCCGTGGTGTCCTTCTGCACGTGGGCCAGTGCGACAAATTCGTCGCCGCCAATGCGCGCGATGATGTCCGAGTCGCGGAAGGTCTGTTGAAGGACAAATGCGGTGTCACGCAGCGCCTGGTCGCCGGCGAGATGCCCCAGCGTATCGTTGATCTGCTTGAGGCCGTTGAGATCCACGAAGAACAGGCTCATCGCATAATGCTCGCGCTTGGCAACGCGCAGCGCCTGCTCCGCGAGTTCGAAAAAGCCACGACGATTCTTGAGCTGGGTGAGTTCATCGACCAGCGACAGGCTTTCCATCAGTTCGGCGTTACGGCGCAGGGCTTCCTCGCGCTCGCGCATCGCCACGTCGGCGTGATGCTTGTGAATGGCCACTTCGATCGCACACCGCAGTTCGACTTCCTGGAACGGCTTGACGATGTACCCCAGCGGCCCGGTGCTGACGGCACGCTGCAGGGTGGCGGCATCGCGATGGCCGGTGAGAAAGATCACCGGAATATGGGAGCGCTCCTGGATCATGCGCGCAGCCTGGATGCCGTCGACTTCGCCTCGCAGGCCGACATCCATCACAATGAGTTGAGGCTGGAGTTCTTCCGCGAGCCGCACGGCCTGTACGCCTTCGCTGGCGATGCCCACGACGTTATAGCCGAGGCTCGCGACGGTTTCCTTCAGGTCCTCGGCGACGATGCCGTCGTCCTCGACCAGAAGGATGGAAATGCCCTGCACCTTGCCGGCGGAGTCGCCCGATTGCGACGCCGTGACGGCGGCGGGCCGTTCTTCTCCTCGGGATGATTCGCTCATTTGATCGTTGATGCTTCCATTCGGGCGGTACGTCGCAGGCCCATGACCGGTTACAAGGTGCGTGATAGGAGGCATAACGCGCGAAACCCCGATGCGGTTCGTCATAGGACTGCAACTCGTGCGGCGATGTTCAAAACATCGCGCGAAAGGTGCGATTCTGCATCGGAGACAATACCTACGAGTGCCAGGAAAATGGCGCTTACGTGACCTGCAGCACAACCGGAGGACGCATCATGAACCCAACTGGGCCCGCAGCGCCGGATCTGCCGCCGTTCCGGTTTTATGACAATCGCCAGAAGTACCTCGCATTCGTCAACTCCTGCAATGAGAAAGCGGCGGTCGCGCGCCGCGCAGCGAAGGAGTTGGCCCACATCCAACCGCAACCGCCGGCAATCCGGTTGTTCGATGCGGGTATGGGAGATGCCTCGGTGCTGGTGCGCCTCATGCGAAGTACGCATCGCGCCTTTCCGACCGTGCCGTTGCTCGCTGTCGCCAAGGAAATCAGCCTGCAGGATGTGCGCCTGGGGCTCGAAAAAATGCCCGATCGCTTCCACGAGCATCCCGCGACCGTATTGGTCATAACCAACATGACATACGCGGACGCGCCGCAGCTCCAACCGCACGATGAGGCCACACCATTGAACTGGCAGGAGGTGCGATTGAGCGGTCATTGCACCGACGAATACGCCGACCAGATCGATGCGCTCGGGGCCATGCTCGCTCACGGCTGGCAGACCCGGCTCAGTCCGACGAGCGGCAATCCCGTGTATGTGCGCCCGACAGTGCTCGTCATCTATCGCGACGATCACGAATTCATGCTGGATAGCGTGATTCCACGGCCCGGGAAGGGCATCGCCGGTTACGATCTGGTGCTGGCGTCACAACCCTGGCGGGCCGGCACCTCCGCACAGTTCAAAGCGAGCAGGATACTGGCGCCGCTGGCGAGGAATCTGGCTGCGGGCGGGC
Organism: Steroidobacteraceae bacterium; assembly: GCA_040509875.1. Taxonomy (GTDB): domain Bacteria; phylum Pseudomonadota; class Gammaproteobacteria; order Steroidobacterales; family Steroidobacteraceae; genus Steroidobacter. Next base: position 18,522 of record JBEVKB010000123.1, read on the forward strand.
GGCTGATTGTCATACAATCGCGCGGCGACGATCCGGGCCTGGAAATCGTACAGAAGGTGTGGCCCGGCGAAATGCCGTTCGTGGTGGATCGCCACCAGCTGATTGCCGCACTCCGGGACCGATTGGCGGTCGAGCTGGGGTCGGGGGCAGCGGATTACGACATTTCGAATCTTCCCGACGACGAGGCGATTTTCCGCTACGACATGCACACCCTGCCGTCGGAGATCGGCGATCGCATTGGCACTTCCACGCTGTTCGCGGCCTGGAACGCCGCCATCTATGTCGCACAGATCGAAGACGAGCGGCTCGCCATGGTGCCCGACCGGGTTTATCGCGAGGCGACACAGGAAGTACTGCATCGGCATGGTGGACTGTGGTTCAACGATGAAACATTCGTGGTTGCACGCCGCAGCTAGCCGCGAGCCGCTGCCTTGAAACCGTGGCCAGCCGGGCAGCCCAATTGGAACTATGAAATCGATCGACTCGCGACAGCGACTTAAAACATCAAGGACCTCATGACCAGTCATTCCTCCCGTCGGGCGTTGATCTGCGGCTCGGTCGCGTTCGACACCATCATGGTGTTCCAGGGACGCTTCAAGGAGCACATTCTTCCCGACAAGATTCACATGCTGAATGTGTCTTTCCTGGTGCCGCAGCTGCGGCGCGAGTTCGGCGGTTGTGCTGGCAACATCGCCTATAACCTGCGATTGCTCGGCGACACCGGCCTGCCGATGGCGACGGTGGGCAAGGACTTCGTCATGTACGCGGATTGGATGAAGCAGACCGGCGTGCCTGCGGAGCACATTCGCGTGATCGAAGCCGAACACACGGCGCAGGGTTACGTCACCACCGATCTCGACGACAACCAGATCTGGGCCTTTCATCCCGGCGCCATGCAGCTCTCACACCAGAACCAAGTGACCGACGCCAAGGACATCGCGATCGGCATCGTCGCTCCCGATGGGCGCGACGGCATGATCCAGCATGCGGCGCAATTCGCAGCGGCCGGTATTCCGTTTATTTTCGATCCAGGCCAGGGCCTGCCGATGTTCGACGGCGCCGACCTGCGTGCCTTCATCGACCAGGCCACCTGGGTTGCAGTCAACGACTACGAATGGCAGATGGTGCAGGAGAAGACCCGGCTGTCGGCACAGGAAATCGCACAGCAGGTCGAAGCACTGATCGTGACGCGCGGCGCCGACGGCTCGGTGATCTACACGAAGGGCCGGGAAATCGTGATCCCCACGGCGAAGCCGACGGCGGTGGTCGATCCCACGGGCTGCGGCGATGCCTATCGCGCCGGCCTGCTGCACGGGCTGATGCATGGCCTGGACTGGGAAACGACCGGTCACATCGCGTCCTTGCTCGGCGCCATCAAGATCGAATCGCGCGGCACCCAGAATCACCGGTTCACGCCCGCCGAGTTCCAGCAGCGCTACCAGGCCAGCTTCGGCCGGCCGCTGACATTGAAGAAGGCGAGCTGACCGGGCGCCCGGTCGAGTATCACCCAAGTATTACATTCGAAACTCATCAGGAAAGAATCATGAGCGCAAGTTTTCTGTTCACGTCCGAGTCGGTTTCCGAGGGCCATCCGGACAAAGTGGCCGACCAGATTTCGGACGCGATCCTCGACGCCATCCTCGCGCAGGACAAGTATTCGCGCGTGGCCGCCGAGACCCTGTGCAACACCGGTCTCGTCGTGCTCGCCGGTGAAATCACTTCCAACGCGACGGTGGACTACCAGTCCGTCGCGCGCGAGACCATCAAGCGCATCGGTTACGACAACACCGAATACGGCATCGACTACAAGGGCTGCGCTGTGCTGGTTGCCTACGACAAGCAGTCGCCCGATATCGCACAGGGCGTCGACGAAGGTCGCGGCCTGAACCTGGACCAGGGTGCGGGCGACCAGGGCCTGATGTTCGGTTACGCCTGCGACGAAACGCCGGACCTGATGCCGTTGCCGATCTATCTCGCGCATCGCCTGGTCGAGCGCCAGGCGCTGCTGCGCAAGTCGGGCAAGCTGAACTGGCTGCGCCCGGATGCGAAATCGCAGGTCACCATCAAGTACGTCGACGGCCGTCCTAAGGAAATCGACACCGTGGTGCTCTCCACCCAGCATCATCCGGAAATCGAACACGGCCCGCTGTGCGAAGCCGTGATCGAAGAGATCATCAAGCCGGTGTTGCCGAAGGAAATGCTCGCCAAGAAGATCAACTACCTGATCAATCCGACCGGGCGTTTCGTCGTCGGCGGCCCACAGGGCGACTGCGGACTCACCGGTCGCAAGATCATCGTCGACACCTACGGCGGCGCGGCTCCGCACGGCGGCGGCGCGTTCTCGGGCAAGGATCCCAGCAAGGTGGACCGCTCGGCGGCCTACGCAGCCCGCTATGTCGCCAAGAACATCGTCGCCGCTGGTCTCGCCACCAAGGCGCAGGTGCAGGTGTCGTACGCCATCGGCGTCGCCAAGCCCACCAGCATCATGGTCACCACCTTCGGCACCGGCAAAGTGTCGGATGAGCGGCTCGAGGAACTGGTGGCCAAGCACTTCGACCTGCGGCCCAAGGGCATCGTGCAGATGCTCGACCTGCTGCGTCCCATCTACCAGAAGACCGCCGCTTACGGTCATTTCGGCCGCAACGAGCCGGAGTTCAGCTGGGAGAAGACCGACAAGGCGGAAGCGCTGGCCGCAGATGCCGGCGTCAAGCTGGTCGCGAACGGCTAAGATACAAGCCAGGAGCCTGTCCGAGTAATGTCCATCTACTGCGGCCGCTTCGGATCGGCATCTTGCCACGATCCTTCCGCTTACATGGCTAGGGCTATGCGCGCGGAAGGATCGTGGCAATCTGCTCGATCGGAAGCGGTCCTCGTAACGATGGCCATTACTCGGGCAGGCTCCTAGTTTTCGCCTGCCGAGGGGCGCTGCAGCGGCGGAGGGTAGGGGTTTCACCCCTGACCCTCCCGTCTGCCAGGCTCGGCGTGGCAAGCCTTCATGGCAACGGCGCCCGTCAATTTTTATGGAGATGACTCATGAGCGCAGTTGCAAAGCCAACTTCGAATGATTTTCACGTGGCCGACCTGTCGCTTGCGGACTGGGGTCGCAAGGAAATGTCGATTGCTGAAACGGAAATGCCCGGCCTGATGGCCATCCGTGCGGAGTATGCGAAGACGCAGCCGCTGAAGGGCGCGCGCATCACCGGATCGTTGCACATGACGATCCAGACGGCGGTGCTGATCGAAACCCTGCAGGCTCTCGGCGCACAAGTGCGCTGGGCCTCGTGCAATGTGTTCTCGACCCAGGATCATGCTGCCGCCGCCATCGCGGTTCGCGGCACGGCGGTGTTCGCTTACAAGGGCGAAACGCTGGACGAATACTGGGATTACACGCACCGCATTTTCGAGTGGCCCGATGCCGGCTACTCCAACATGATCCTCGACGACGGCGGCGACGCGACGTTGCTGCTGCATCTGGGAGCCCGCGCCGAGACCGATGCCAGCCTGATCTCGAAGCCCGGCAGCGAAGAAGAAACCGCCCTGTTCAATTCGATCAAGGCCCAGCTCAAGAAAGATCCCAAGTGGTATTCGGTGCGCCTGAAGCAGATCAAGGGCGTGTCGGAGGAGACCACCACCGGCGTGAAGCGCCTGTACCAGATGGCCAAGGAAGGACGCCTCGCGTTCCCCGCGATCAACGTCAACGACTCGGTGACCAAGAGCAAGTTCGACAACCTGTACGGTTGCCGTGAATCGCTGCTCGACGGCATCAAGCGCGCCACCGACGTGATGATCGCCGGCAAGGTCGCCATCGTTGCCGGCTATGGCGACGTGGGCAAGGGCTCAGCGCAGGCGCTGCGTTCACTGTCGGCACAGGTGTGGATCACCGAGATCGACCCCATCTGCGCCCTGCAGGCGGCGATGGAAGGCTATCGCGTCGTGACCATGGACTACGCCGCCGACAAGGGCGACATCTTCGTCACCACCACCGGCAACTTCCAGGTGATCACCCACGATCACATGAAGAAGATGAAGAACAACGCCATCGTCTGCAACATCGGTCATTTCGACAACGAAATCGACGTGGCGTCGCTCAAGCAGTACACCTGGGACAACATCAAGCCGCAGGTCGATCACGTCATTTTCCCGGACGGCAAGCGCATCATCCTGCTGGCAGAAGGTCGCCTGGTGAACCTGGGGTGCGCGACCGGCCATCCGTCGTACGTGATGAGTTCTTCGTTCGCGAACCAGACGCTGGCGCAGATCGAGCTCTACAAGGACACGGCGAAGTATCCGATCGGCGTGTACGTGCTGCCTAAGCATCTCGATGAGAAGGTGGCGCGGCTGCAGCTTGCAACGCTGAATGTTCAGCTGACCGAGCTGACCCAGGCGCAGGCGGATTACATCGGTGTTTCCAAACAAGGGCCATATAAGCCTGATCATTACCGTTACTGATCAGCAGTAACGACGGGAACTGAGGATGTCTGACTTATCACCAGTTCCCGCGTCTTCACGCACTCCCGCTCCCGGCGGGAGTGCGTCTCCCAGCTTCGTCCTCACCATGTCCTGCCCGGACACCACCGGCATCGTCGCGGCGATTTCAGGCTTCCTTGCCTCTCGCAATTGCCTCATCACCGAGGCACAGCATTACGACGATCCCTTCACGGTCACGTCGTTCATGCGCACCGTATTTCACGGCAACGGCCAGGGCACGCCACCGCTCGCCGACCTGGATAAGGAGTTTGCGGACACCGTTGCCGCACGCTTCGGTATGAACTGGCGTTTCCACGAAGTGCAGCGTCGCTGTCGTGCCGTCCTGGCAGTGTCCCGCCACGGGCATTGCCTGAACAGCATGCTGCATCGCTGGAGCACCGGCACGCTGCCCATTGAAGTGGTCGCGGTCGTCTCCAATCATCAGGACCTGCGCAGTCTCACCGAGTGGCACGGCATTCCGTTTCACTATTTCCCGGTGATCGACGGGCGCAAGGCAGAGCAGGAGCAGCGCCTGATCGACCTGTTCGAACAGGTCGACGGCGAGTTGCTGGTGCTCGCCCGTTACATGCAGATCCTGACGCCCGCGGCCTGCGGGTATTTCGCGGGCAGGGCGATCAACATCCATCACTCCTTCCTGCCCGGTTTCAAGGGCGCGAAGGCTTATCATCAGGCACATGCGCGCGGCGTCAAATTGATCGGCGCCACCGCGCATTACGTGACTACCGATCTGGACGAAGGTCCGATCATCGAACAGGAAGTTGCCCGGGTCGATCACAACATGACGCCCGAGGAACTGGTTACCATCGGCGCTGACCTCGAAAGCGTGGTGCTCAACCGGGCAGTGAAATGGCATGCGGAACGCCGCGTGTTTCCCAACGTCAACAAGACAGTGGTATTGAGATGACAGCGAAAATCATCGACGGCAAGGCGATTGCCAAGAAACTGCGCGCCGAGTATCACGTGCGTGTCGATCAACTGCGCAGTTCGTACGGCGTGACGCCGGCGCTGGCGGTGATCCTGGTCGGCGATAACCCGGCGTCGCAATCGTACGTGCGCAACAAGATCGCCGGCTGTCGCGAAGTGGGCATTCGCTCGGAGCTCATCCAGCTGCCGGCGACGGCGAGCGAAGCCGAAGTGCTCGATCACATCGAGCGCCTGAACGATGACGTCACCATGCATGGCATCCTCGTGCAGCTGCCGCTGCCGCCGCACATTCGCGTGGCGAGCGTGCTCGAGCGCATCTCGGTCGAGAAGGACGTCGACGGTTTTCATCTCTACAACATGGGCGGCCTGGTCACGGGCAGCACCGTATTTTCCCCATGCACTCCTTACGGCGTGCAGAAGATTCTCGAACACGAAAACATTCCGGTCGAAGGCCGCAACGTGGTGGTCGTCGGCGCCAGCAACATCGTCGGCAAACCGACGGCGTTGATGCTCATGCAGCAGGATGCGACGGTCTGCATCTGTCACAAGAAGACCCGCGATCTCGGCCAGTTCACGCTGCTCGCCGACATACTCGTGGTGGCTGCCGGCGTGCCCAACCTGATCGTGCCGCAGATGGTGAAGACCGGCGCGGTGGTCATCGATGTGGGCTTCAATCGCCTGCCCGATGGCCGCATCGTCGGCGATGTGGACTTCGAAGGCGTGAGGCAGAAGGCTTCTTACATCACGCCGGTGCCCGGAGGCGTGGGCCAGATGACGGTCACCATGCTTCTACACAACACCATCCTGTCGGCCGAGCGCTCGACCACTGCGACCCGGTCCACGTTCAAGCGCCAGCGCACGGGTGAAGCGGTGGCGTGATGTCCATTGCAGCGACGAGCCGCCGGTGACCACGCTCTCTGACAAGATCCGCGCGCGAACCTTCGTCGTAACGACCGAGTTGACGCCGCCGAAGGGCGTCGACCTGTCCGACCTGTTCGCCAAGGCTGATGCGTTGAAAGGCGTGGTGGACGCCATCAATCTCACGGAATCGCCCCGCGCGCGCATGGCCGTCGAGCCTAAATCGGTGGGTCGATTGCTGCTGGAGCGGGGGATCGAGCCCATCGTGCAGTTCACTGCACGCGATAGAAACCGGATAGCGCTGCAGTCGGACATTCTCGGCGCGGCGGTGCTCGGCATCGAGAATGTCGTCTTCATGGGCGGCGACGATCCCAAGAATGGCGATCATCCGGACGCGAAACCCGTGTTCGATATCAATACGTCGGACATGCTGCGTGCGGCCACCGCGCTCAACGCAGGCAACGACATGTCGGGGGCGCCGCTCAAGGGTGCGCCGCATTTGTTTCTCGGTGCGACGGTAAATCCAGCCGCGAACAACCTGGCTGCGGAAGCAGTGAACACGCGCCGTAAGATCGATGCGGGCGCGCAGTTCTTTCAGACGCAGGCTGTCTACGATGTGGAGTCGTTGCTGCGATTCATCGATGCGGCGAAGCCGGATGGCGTCGCGTTGCTGGTGGGCGTCATTCCGCTGAAGTCGTTCAAGATGGCGACGTGGCTGAATGAGAACGTGCCCGGGATCGTCGTGCCGCCGTCGTGCCTGGCGGAAATGGCGGCGGTGAGCGGGGATGCGGAGGCGGAATTGCGCGTCAGTATCGAGATGGCGGCGCGGATTATTCGCGAGGTGAAGCCGTATTGCGCGGGCGTGCATTTGATGGCGCTGGGGTGGGAGAGGCATATCCCGGCGATCCTGCAGTCGGGCAGGTGAGCGGTTCTTGCGACGAAGGAGCCCGCGATAGCGAAAAGCGCTACCCCACCTGAAGCGAACCATCGATCCAGGTCGCCCGCACGTTCAGCCCCTCATCCGCCAACACCAAGCTAGCCCGATACCCAACTGCAATCTTCCCCAGTTCCCCATCGAGCCCGAGAAACGCCGCCGGATACTCACTCGCCATCCGCACCGCCCGCGCCAGATCTATCTCCAGCATCTCCACCGCATTCTTCACCGCCGCGGCCATATTCAAATTAGATCCAGCCAGCGTGCCGGCCTCATCGAGACACATCCCGTCTCGCACTGTAATCGTCCGTCCCTGGAGCATGAAGGTATCGACGTTCATGCCCACCGTCGGCATGGCGTCGGTAACCAGCATGAAGCGATTCGCCGGCTTGCATCGCAACGCCAGCCGCAGCGTCACGGGATGAACATGATGTCCGTCCAGTATCAATCCGCACCACGCATGAATATCTTCGAGCGCAGCACCGACCGTTCCGGGCTCGCGACTCGTGAGCGGCGACATCGCGTTGAACAGATGCGTGAAACCGCGCACGCCTGCCTTCAATGCAGCCGCAATGTCCGCATGAGTTGCATTCGTATGCCCCGCTGACACCACGATCCCCGCATCGGTGAGGCGACGGATCATCGCAGGCGTCGTCATCTCGGGCGCCAGCGTCACGAGCGCCTTGCCAAGGCGCAGCGATGTCAGCAAAGCAAACGCCGGCTCGTCGAGCGCACGGAATTTCGACACATCGTGTACGCCGCGCCGATCTGGGCTCAAGAAAGGCCCCTCGACGTGAATGCCTAGAATTCCCGGCACGCCGGCGGCTATGGCCTGTGCCGTGAGCTCGAGCGCCGCGGCGATCACTTCGAGATCGTCGCTGATGAGCGTAGGCATCAGTCCGGTAGTGCCGTACGCTCGATGCGCACGCGCCAGCGAATCTAATTCAGCAAGGCTGCAGGCATCGTTGAACAGGATGCCGCCACCGCCGTTGACCTGCACGTCGATGAAACCCGGCATCAGTAAGCCGCCGGCCAGATCGTAAGTGGCGCAATCCTGCGCAACCTCGTCCAGTCCGACGATTGCAACGATGCGCTCGCCGTCGATCAACACCGCCCGGTCGGTGGCCCATCCGGACTCCAGCAAGATCCGTCCGTTGATCAGCGCCGTACGCATCAACGCGTCTCCGTGACCTTGAGCAGGTGTGGCGGCAGGTCTGGGTTGAAGCCGCGCGCGATGGACACGGCATTCGCCAATCCATAAAAACTCTGCACCATCAGGATGGGTTCGACCACCGGATGGGCCGCGATGGTGGGTAACTGAATCGCACCGGTGGCCTGCACGCCGGCGCACATCACGTTGGCGCCGCGATCGACGAACGCACGCGTCAGGACGCGGATGCCTTCGCGCGTATCGTCATTCTGCGAGAACACCAGCACGGGAAATCCCGAGCGCACCAGTGCCATGGGACCATGCTGAACTTCCGCCGAGCTGAATGCTTCCGCGTGCAGGCCTGCAGTCTCTTTCAGTTTGAGCGCCGCTTCCTGCGCGATACCCAAGCCATAGCCGCGACCCACGACGAACAGGTTGGTCGCCGATTGCAGTGGCGGAATGGCGTCCTGCCAATCCAACTCCCGCGCCTGTTCGAGCTGCGCCGGCAGCTGGTTCAACGCATCGAGCAGATCGTGATCGAGCGTCCAGTGCGCGACCAGGTGCAGTACCGCGCTCAATGAAGCGATATAAGATTTCGTCGCGGCGACGCTGGTTTCAGCGCCCGCGCGCAGAGGGATGAAATGATCCGCTGTCGTCGCGAGAGACGAGTCGGCAGAGTTGCACAGAGCTATCACGCGAGCGCCGTGAAGGCGTGCGGAGGCCACTGTCGACAGAAGGTCCGGACTGCGGCCCGACTGCGAGATTGCGATGAACAGTGCGCCACTCAGGTCTGTTCCCGCGGCATAGATCGAACTGATCGAAGGCGCCGCGGACGAGGTGGCGACGTGAGCATGCGATTCGATCAAGTACTTGGCGTACGTCGCAGCGTGATCCGAACTGCCACGCGCACAAGTGACCACGATCCGCGGTGGATGGTCACGCAGGATGACACCCAATTGCCGCATCGACTCGCCATCGAGTTCCAACTGTGCGCGCACGGCGGCTGCGGCCTCGCCGGCCTCGCGATACATCTTCGTAGGCATCACGTCGCAATGCTCAGTTCGGCGACGAAGTCATACGTATCGCCACGGTAGTACGACTGCGAGAATTCGATGGCGCTGCCGTCCTTGATGAAACCGACGCGCTCCACCAGCAGGCCCGCATCTTTTTCCTGTGCGCGCAGCAGCTTCGCCTGTTCCTTCGTAAACAACACGGCGCGTAATCGCTGTAGCGCCCGCACCGGGCGATTGCCCGTCTTTTCCAGCGCTTCGTACAAAGACGTTTCGACTGAATTGATCGATGGCAGGCATGACGCCAGGATGGTCGCGTACTCCAACGCCATTGGCGCATCGTCGGCATAGCGCAGGCGATGAAATCGCAGCACCGGCGTTCCCGGGCTCGATCGCAGCGTCATGGATTCTTCAGGCGTCACTGTGCCTGCCGCACGACTCAGCCACACGCTGTGAGGTTTGCGGCCCCGCGCCCGCATGTCTTCCGAGAAGGAAGTCAGCTTGGAGAAATTCTTTTCGACTCGCGCGGCGACAAAGGTGCCCGAGCCCTGGCGGCGAGTCAGCAGGCCTTCTTCGACCAGGCCGTCGATGGCTTTGCGCACGGTGATGCGCGAGATCGATAGTTCTTCCGCCAGTTCACGCTCCGCCGGCAACGCGTCGTCGGCGCCGAGAATGCGTTTGTCGATGGCATTGCGCAGCGAGCGCTGCAGTTGCTGATAGAGCGGCTGGCTGCTCGATTCATCGAGCGGACCCAGCACTTGCGATAGTTGCACCAGAACGATCTCCTCGAAGCCGTGTCACCGCGCCGGTTGCGCCGTGATGAAGCAATTGGCGAGTTAAATATTACCAATATAGTACCAGTTGCCGTCCAGTGATTTTTACGAATTCTTGCGCGAGCCTATTAATTTGCCAGAAAACCAGCAGATTAATAATTTTCGCACAGGGGGCTTGGCTTTCAATCGGCATTGGTACTATATTGGCCTCTAATTGGTCTGCACATAACAACGGGAAGGGGCTATGACGAAGCGTTACTCGACGGCGATCGGGGCGGCAGTCGCGATTGCACTTTTGAAGCAGGCTGCACCCGCCTATGCGCAGGCAGCGTCCACCCCCGGCGGCAAGGATATCGAGGAGGTCGTCGTGAGCGGCATCCGTGCCAGCATCCGCGAGTCCCTCGAAGCCAAGCGCGAAGCAGTGGGTGTCGTCGATGCTATCTCGGCCGAAGACGTAGGTAAATTTCCAGACAAGAATCTGGCCGAAGCGTTGCAGCGCGTTCCCGGCGTGGTGATCAATCGTGAGTTCGGCGAAGGCGAACGCGTCAACCTGCGTGGCCTCGGCGCCAATCTCACCCGCACGTTGCTCAACGGTCATGCACTGGCAACTGCCGACTGGTTCATTCTCGACCAGCTCAGCACCACGCGCAGTTTCAATTACCTGATGTTGCCGTCGGATGTCATCGGCCAGGTGGCCGTCTACAAATCGCCGCAGGCCGATTTCGAGGAAGGCGGCATCGGCGGCATCATCGACGTGAAGACGCGCAATCCGCTCGACATGAAAGCCAACGCACTGTTCCTGTCCGGGCAGATGGCGTACACCGACCTCGCCGACGAGACCGATCCGCAGCTGTCCGGTCTCTACAGCTGGAAGAACGACGACGAGACGTTGGGCGCCATGGTCTCGGCCATCTACCAGCGCCGCAACATCCGTCGCGACGGCGTCGAAGTGCTCGGCTACTTCGATACCGATCCCGGTGCCGGAACGTTGCTGGCGCCTTCGCTCATCGGTTCGGCGCTGTTCGAGCAGGAGCGCATCCGCAAGGGCGCGAACTTCGCGCTGCAGTTTGCGCCATCCGAAACTTACAGCGTCAACCTGACCGGCCTGTATTCGCGCTTCGAAGCCGACAACACCAACCAGAATTTCCTGGCTTGGGGCTCGCGCGCCCTCGACAACGGCGGCACGCTGACGAACACCACCATCGTCGGCGACACCGCGGTGGCAGGCACCATCGCTTCATTGAACAACGGCACCAGCGATTTCGGCGCCGTCTACGATGCCATCAATCGTTTCGCTACCACCGAAACGCGCAACATCGATGTCGACCTGGGTGTGAAGCCGGCCGACGGCTGGAACCTGCACTTCAAGCTGGGCTACACCGACGCCGAAGGCAACACCGACGCACAGCCCTTCGTGGAGTTCGGCGCACCGGCTCGCTTCACTTACGACCTGCGGGGCAAGTCGCCGCAGGTGAATTTCCAGAACATGGATCCCACCGATCCGTCCGACATGACGTTCATTTTCAGTTCGCTACACCAGATCCTCAACGACGACGAAGAGAAATACGGCTATGCAGACGCGACGCGCGATATCAAAGCGGGCGTGCTCGATTCGATCAAGTTCGGCGCCAAGCACACGGACCACGATCGCGACCTCGTGTTCAACGGCACGACCTACGGCGGCTTCCACGTGCCGATCAACGCGCGTCCCGCGACGGATTTCGCGGGCCCGCAAACGCCGGGAGATTTCCTCGACAGCATTTCCGCACCCGGCACACTGGATCAGTACTGGCAGATCAATCGCAGCGCCGTCAACAGCATCCTGTTCGGCAACCTCGCGAACAGCGCGGGTCGCGTCCTGTACCCGCAACAGAGTTTCTCGGTGACGGAAAAGGCCAACGCCGCATTCGTGATGGGTAACTTGCTGGGCGATGCATGGCGCGGCAACGTCGGCGTGCGCTATGTGAAGACCGACCAGACTTCGCGCGGCTACGTCGTCGGCGCGGGCGCGACACAAAATCCTTTCGGTAACTACGATCCCGTGAGCGTCGAGCGTTCGTACAAGGATTGGTTGCCGGCCGCGAACTTTGCTTTCGATGTCAGCGACGAATTGGTCGTGCGCGTGGCGGCTGCCCGCGTCATGGCGCGTCCCGACTTCACCGATGTCGCTCCGCGCGTCACGCTGAATCCCGGCTCGTTGTCGGGTTCGGGCGGCAATCCCGATCTCGATCCATATCGCGCCAACCAGGCGGATGTGTCGCTCGAGTGGTATCGCGACAAGAACAGCATCGTGGCGCTCGCCGTGTACTACAAGGACATCAAGTCGTTCATCACCGATCGTCCGGGCACCGAGCAGTTCCAGGTGCAGTCGGCGACCTCCCCGTCATTGCAATGTACGCCGGTGGGGGCGAATGTCTTCAATTGTCCGTTCACCATCAATCGTCGCGCCAACGGCGGCGGCGGTTCGATTTCGGGTGTCGAGTTCTCGGTGACGCAGCCGATCTGGGGCGGCTTCGGCTTGAACGGCAACTACACGTACTCCGATGCAGACACGGACAGCGGCGATCCGCTGCCCGGCAACTCGAAGGACACGTTCAACGCGGCCGCATTCTTCGAGAACGACAGGTTGAGCGCGCGCCTTGCGTACACGTATCGATCGGAGTTCTTCGTGACGTTCGATCGGTCGACGCAGCTCAACCAGAAGGCGCTCGAATCGTTGGATGCCTCGGTGAACGTCAATGTCCTCGACTATCTCGCGGTGACGTTCGATGCGATCAACATCAGCAACGAGAAGATCGAGCAGTTCGCCACCGAAGAGTTTCGTCCACGGGCTATTTACGATAACGGCCGGACGTATTACGCGGGCGTGAGGTTGAAGTTCTGAGTCAGCGCTGAGGGCGCGGAGCGCCCCCTCCTCGATCCTCCCCCGGGCGACCGGGGGTAGGAAGTTTTAAGTGTGGTCGCTTCACTTCCTACCTCCTCCCCCTGTCGCCGGGGGAGGATCGAGGAGGGGGCTCTCTTAATCCTCGTACCCACGACCACGCACGAGAGGCTGCAGTCTCGGCAACAACGGCTCAAGCTGCGCAGCGTAGTGACGATGTCGTCCGATGGAGCGATCGTTGAGCTTCTGCGCGACCTGTGCGTAACTCGGGGTCGGGGCGTAACGCGGATTCTCGTGGAAGTTCAGGCAGGCCTCGTCGAAGGCGAGTCCCAGGTAATCCAGCAGTTCGAGCGTCGCGGCACGCTGTCCGGCGACGAAACTCTCATAGCGCAGTTCGTAGTCGGGGCTGCCCAGTTCGCGGGCGTAATGCGCATCCAATGAGGATACGGCCAGCAGATGATGCACGATATCTTCGATCCGGTAGCCGCAGTTGAAACCGTGGGTCATGTTGTTGGCCAGCATGGACACGCACACATCCAGCGGATGGCGCAGCACGCGGACGATCTTCGCCTGCGGAAATGCCATGCGGATCAGCGGCAGCCAGATCTCGTTGAACGGCATCTTGTCGGTGAAGAAAGCCTTGTCGTTCCCAAGCAGTCCATATCGCTCGGCGCGAGCAAAGTAGAAATCGCGAAACAATGTCGCTGCATAGCGGTTGTCGGCGGTCCACACCCGCGCCAGGTTGCCGGGAAAGGATTCCGGCCCGGGAAATTGCAGCAGCGAGAAATTCCGCAGCTCGGTCATGAAGGACAGCTCGCCGCCCGCGCGGACCGCCGGATGACTGCACAACACCTGCTCGATGAGCGTGGTGCCGGAGCGGGGAAAGCCCATGATGAAAATGGGTTGCGGCACGTCGCGTCGCACGGCCGCCTGCGGCAGCAACTCCACGTTGGCCCGCACGAAGAATTGTTTCAGGCCGTCGAAGAACGCGTCGACCGCCCGGCTGTTGTAGGTCAGGCCGCCGCGCTCCGCGGCCAGCAGCTTTTTTCCGGCGACCATGTCGCGCCAGGCTTCTTCGTAGCGGCCGAGCCGGTCGAGCAATCGCGCCCGCTCCAGCCGGGCATCGCCATTGAGCGCCGGCGCTGCGTCGAGCAGAGCCAACGCCGCATCTGTTTCGCCGGCTCGCGCCAGATGATTCGCACGCAACAGGCTCACATCCCGGCCGGGCGCTGCCGCGGCGGCACGATCGAGGAGTTGCAACGCCCGCGGCAGGTCGCCTTGCACCTCGGCCGTCTTCGACCAGTGCGCGAGAGTTTGCATGTTGCCGGAATCCAGGGTGTGCGCACGGGCGAAGTACACTTCGGCGTCGGTCGTGCGTCCCTGTTGCATCAGGTTGAGCCCCAGGTTGGCAAGGAACGACGGCTGTTCTCCGCCGATGGCGATGGCGCGCCGGAAATGCCACTCACCCGAGGGCAGGTCGTTGAGCTCGGACATGAGTGTGCCGAAATGGTTGTGGGCCTGGGCGTTCAAGGGGTTCACCCGCAACGCCGTTCGCGCTACCGTTTCGGCATCGGCGCGCCGGCCGCTCGCGTTCAGCAATTCGATCAGTTCGTTGTAAGCCCAGTCGGCGCGCGGATCGGCTTGCAACACGCTCTTGAGCGTTTCGCCTGCTGCGGCGAGATCGCCGCTGCGGCGCTGAACGAGATATTGTTCTCGAAGCGGTGTGGCTGAAGTGGTCATGAGTGTGGGTGCGGTGCGTGCCGATCGCGACATAGTGCCCAAGTTTTGCGTCTCCGGCAGCAACGAAACCAAAGATGTGAGCAAACGAGCCGCAAGCTATGCCCTCGCGATTCTCTTCGGCGTGGTGTCGGCGTGCGCGGTGGCTGCGTTCCTGCAAACCAGCGTCCTGAGTCCCAAGTCGAAGCCGAAATTATCGACGGCGCAGGTACTGACCCAGACTCAGGGCCGGCCGATTGCGATCGTGCCGGCGCCGCGATCGCTGGTTCGCGGCAGCGGTGCATTCCTGGTGACGCCACAGACCACGCTCACGTTCGCGCCGGGCCTCGAACGCGTCGCCGACTACTTCGCCGAGTTGGTGCAGAAAACCCTTGGCATTACGTTGGCGACGCGCGTCAGCACAGATGCCAAGGCCACCGACGACATTCGCTTCGTGCAGACCGCCGCCACCGGTGCGGATGCGGCGAGCGAAGCGTACGAAATCGTCGTCACGCCTGAACGCATTCTGGTGTCGGCGGCTGGCGTGCGAGGGCTGTTCTACGGCGCAGTCACTCTGTGGCAATTGTTCGATACCGGTGAGTTGTTCGGGCCTCCGGTGGCTCCGGCAGTGACGATCAAGGATGCGCCGCGTTTCGCGTGGCGCGGGCTCATGCTGGATTCGGCGCGACATTTCCAGTCGCCGGCCTTCATTCGCCGCTTCATCGACCAGATGGCGCTCCACAAGCTCAACGTCCTGCACTGGCATCTCACCGACGACCAGGGCTGGCGATTGCAGATCAGGAAATATCCCAAGCTCACCGAAGTCGGCGCATGGCGCGTTCCTGCGGGAGCGGCGCGCACGGATATAGACCCGCTGACGGACGAGCCGCGTCTCTATGGCGGCTTCTATACACAACAGCAAGTGCGCGAGATCGTTGCTTACGCGGCGACCCGCAACGTCACCATCGTTCCGGAAATCGAAATGCCGGGACACGCGTCGGCAGCCGTCACCGCTTATCCGGAACTCGGCATCCGGCCATTCGCCACGGTGCCGGCGGATTGGGGCGTGTACGAGCAGCTCTTCAACGTAGACGAATCGACCTTCGCATTCCTGGAGGACGTGCTCAGCGAAGTCATCGAACTGTTTCCCGGTGAGTACATTCACATCGGCGGCGACGAAGCGGTCAAGACCCAGTGGCAGGAATCGGAGAGCGTTCAGGCCCGCATGCGGCAGCTGCGAATCAAGGACGAACGCGCGCTGCAAAGTTACTTCGTGCAGCGGATCGGCAAGTTCCTCGCCTCGCAGAAGCGGCGGCTCATCGGCTGGGACGAGATTCTCGAAGGCGGCCTCGCGCCGGATGCAACGGTGATGTCGTGGCGGGGAATAGATGGCGCAAAGGCCGCCGCGGCAGCGGGACACGACACTGTGTTGTCTCCGGCGCCCATTCTATATTTCGACAACCGGCCGAGCGATGCGATCGACAATCCTCCGGGTCGCGCCCGGATCGTCAGCATGCAGGACGTCTACAACTTCGATCCCGCGCCCGCCAGCATTCCCGCCGAGCAACAGAAACATATACTCGGCGTGCAGGCCAATCTCTGGACCGAGCATATGCGGCTGGAAGAACGTGTGGAGTACATGGCGTTCCCGCGCGCTGCGGCGCTTGCCGAAGTGGCTTGGTCGCCCGCGTCGCGCATCGATTGGGCTGATTTCCAGAAACGGCTGCCGGCGCAGAAACGTCGCTATGCATTGACGGGCACGGCTTATGCGACCAGCGACGGCGTGGCGCGAATAGACAATCCGGCGGCGACCATGCGCACCAGCCAGGAGTTGAAGCCGTGCACGGACAAGATTGCGATTTCGCTGGAGGACGACGCGCCGTTGCAAGGCGAGCGCGCGGTGTTCCTGGTCGACATCATGAATCCCTGCTGGATCTATCCGGCGGTGGACCTGGGCAAAGTGGCGGGGCTCGCGGTCAACGTCGGACAGTTGCCCTTCAATTTTCAGATCGGCGACGACATCTACAACATTCCCCTGCCCAAGCCGCAATCCGACGACGGCGAACTCGAAGTGCGGGTCGACAGTTGCGAAGGGCCGCCGCTCGCGACCATTCCCCTGGAAAGCGCCGTCGAAAATTCCGCGGTGACCAAACTGCCGCCGACGCGGTTGCCGGCGAAGCGCGGCGTGCACGATCTGTGTTTCATGTTCACGCGCACCAACGTCGATCCCATCTGGGTGATCGACCGCGTGACCTTGCTCGATTCTTCCAGCGTGAACTGACTGCAGGTGTCCATGTCCAGGCTCATTCTCACGGCGCCGCTGGCGGGTTGGAGTTCGGTGCTCGACGAAGTGCCCGACGAAGTGTTCGCGCAACGGTTGCTCGGTAACGGCGTCGCCATCGATCCTACTGCCGGCACGCTGCATGCGCCGTGCGATGGCGAAATCGTGGCGATACCGGACTCGCGCCATGCCATCGCGATGCGTGCCGATAATGGCGCCGAGATACTGATGCATGTCGGCATCGATACGGTGAATCTCGACGGCGCAGGGTTCGAGGTGCTCACCGCCGTGGGTAAGCGCGTTGTCGCGGGTACAGCATTGCTGAATTTCAATCTGGACCAAGTAGCGCGGCGCGCGAAGAGCGTGATCACGCCCATCGTGATCACGAACAGCGAGCGTTTTTCGATCGCGCGGACCTGCGTCGATGGTTACGTGTCGCCCGGAGATTTCCTGCTCGAACTGGAGCCGGTGCTGGTGCAAGGCGAAACGTCGAACGTATCGCAGGCGGAGCGCAGCGTCACCGTCATCGTGCGACACGGCCAGGGAATTCATGCGCGGCCCGCGGCGCTCGTGGCCAATCTCGCGAAGACGTTCTCGGCTGAAATCACCGTTACGCGACAGGGAAAGTCCGTCAACGCACGCAGTGCCGTCGCACTCATGTCGCTCGGCATTCGCAAGGACGAGGAGGTTCGTCTAGCGGCAACGGGTGCGGATGCGGACGCAGCCTTGAGCGCATTGGAGAGGTTGCTGAGCGAATCCGCTCGCCACGAGAATCACGCGCCGCTGCCCGAGAAGCAGCAGCCGGCGAAGCAGGTGGTGGCTGCCCGGTCAGCTATGCGTACGGGAAATAGAAAGATCGGCGCTGTCGTCGGCAGTCGCGGCTTTGCCGTCGGCCGCGCGGTATATCTCGGCGTCGCGGAGATTGCCGTCACGGAGAGCGGCAAAGGCATCGCCCACGAAACCGCTGAATTCGATCGTGCTCGCAGCGAAGTCAGGATGAGGTTGCAAACCCTGGCGCAGAACTCGGAAGCCACTGCGCGGGAGATCATCAACGCACACCTGGAATTTCTCGATGACTGGGAACTCGTTGCCGCCGCACGGCGAGCCATAGCACTCGGCAAGAGCGCCGCTTATGCATGGCGGCGTGCCGTGCGTGACAGCGCCGATGTTCTTCGAGGATTGGGCGATGTGCGCATGGCCGAGCGCGTCGATGATTTGCTGGACCTGGAATTCCAGGTGCTCACTGTGTTGGCCGGTACGTCGCAGCCGGCCATGCGCCCATTGCCGGAGCGGGCCATCGTGCTCGCGGAAGATCTCAAGCCATCGCAGTTCATTACGCTCGAGGCGAGCAAGCTCGCAGGCATCTGCACTGCCGCCGGTGGGCCGACATCGCACGTTGCAATTCTCGCGGCGGCCATCGGTGTGCCGACGTTGGTCGCCGCAGGCGCCGATGTGCTGGAGATCGCGGACGGTACCTGGGTGGTGCTCGACGCGGAGGCCGGTCAGTTGCATGTCGCGCCGGATGAGAACGAGCTGGCTGCGGCCGAGCAGACTCTTGCTGTACGACGCCAACGTCGTAATGCCGAGAGATCTGCCGCCCATCGCGACTGTGTCACTGCCGATGGTGTGCGCATCGAAGTGTTCGCGAATCTAGGATCGCTGGCGGAAGCGCAATCGGCGGTAACGCACGGAGCCGAAGGCTGCGGCCTGTTGCGTACCGAGTTCCTGTTCCTCGATCGCGATTCGCCACCGGACCAGTCCGAACAGTGGCGACAGTACCAGGGCATTGCAAGCGCGCTCGCCGGTAAGCCCATCGTCATTCGCACCATGGACATCGGCGGCGACAAGCCGTTGGCGTATCTGCCTATGCCTGCGGAAGCGAATCCAGCATTGGGACTGCGTGGCGTGCGGACAAGTCTGTGGCGAGAGGATCTGCTCCGCATCCAGCTTCGCGCCATTCTTTCCGTGAAGCCGGCGGAGCAATGCCGGATCCTGCTGCCGATGATCACCGATGTGTCCGAGGTGAGTCGCGTGCGCGCGTTGATCGCAGCCGAAGCAGCAAGCCTGCAATGCACGGCGCAGATACAGATCGGCGCCATGATCGAAACGCCCGCGGCGGCCTTGCTCGGCGATCACCTGGCGCGTGCAGTGGATTTCTTTTCCATCGGCACCAACGACCTCACGCAATACACGCTGGCCATGGATCGCGATCACGCCGAGTTGGCCGCACGACTCGATGGCCTGCATCCGGCGGTATTGCAGTTGATCGCAACCACCGTCGGTGCGTCGAATAAATATGGACGCCTGACTGCTGTCTGCGGCGGGTTGGCTTCCGACCCCGTCGCCGTGCCCATTCTCATCGGCCTGGGCGTTACTGAATTGTCGGTGGTGCCGGCGCTCGTGCCACAGCTCAAGGCATTGATACGCGGGCTGACATTGCACGCCTGCAGGACTCTCGCAACGCAGGCTCTGCAGCAGGAGAGTGCGGAAGCAGTACGAGCGCTCGCCAATCGATTTGCGCCGGACACATTGCGGATCGCTCTATGAAAAACCTACTTGCGGGCCTGCAGTCCATCGGCCGGGCGCTGATGCTGCCCATCGCGGTGTTGCCAGTGGCCGGGCTGCTGCTGCGATTGGGACAACCGGATCTGCTGGCGATTCCTGCCATGGCGGCGGCGGGCGATGCCATCTTCTCGAATCTCGGTCTGCTGTTCGCCATCGGCATTGCTGTCGGCTTGGCCCGTGAGAATCACGGAGCCGCGGGTCTCGCGAGCGTTGTGGGGTATCTGGTGACCACCAAAGGCGCGGAAGTGTTGCTCGCGGTGCCAGCAAACGTCGCGGCCGATTTAACGGGGCAGGCACGCGATCTCGCCATCGCCGCTTTTCGCACGAAGGAGTTGGCGAAACTAAGCATCCCTGCCGGGTTGTTGTCCGGAGTGATCGCGGGTGTCCTGTACAACCGCTACAGCGATATTCGACTGCCTGCCTATCTCGCGTTTTTCGGCGGTCGTCGCTTCGTGCCCATCGCGAGCGGCTTTGCGGGGCTGTTGCTGGCGTTCTGCTTCGGCTTTGGCTGGCCGACATTGGAAATGGGCATGGACGCGACCAGCAGAGTCGTTCTCGCTGCGGGTCCGCTCGGCCAGTTCGCGTATGGATTGCTCAATCGCGTGCTCATCGTCACCGGACTGCATCACATCCTGAACAACATGGCTTGGTTCCTGCTGGGGGATTACAACGGCGTCACCGGCGACCTCAAACGTTTCTTCGCCGGCGATCCCACCGCCGGCGCGTTCATGTCTGGATTCTTCCCGGTGATGATGTTCGGCCTGCCCGCAGCCTGCTTAGCCATGTATCGCACGGCCCTGCCGGAGCGGCGCAAGGCTGTCGGCGGCCTGTTGTTATCGATGGCGCTGACCTCGTTCCTCACCGGCGTGACCGAACCGATCGAGTTCACGTTCATGTTTCTCGCGCCGGTACTGTACGCGGTGCACGCTGTATTGACCGGCGTCGCGATGGCGTCGATGAATGCGCTCGGCATTCACCTGGGCTTCGGTTTCTCCGCCGGGCTGTTCGATTACCTGCTCAACTTCTCGCTGGCGCAGCGACCCTTGTGGCTGCTGCCCTTCGGCGCTGTCTACTTTGCGTCGTACTACGGACTGTTCCGGTTTTTCATCGTGCGCCTCAACCTGTCGACGCCGGGTCGTGAGCCGGTGGTGGCGGATACGACTGCGACGACTCAGGTGACGGGTTCGGCAACGCAGCGTTGGGTCGAAGCTCTTGGCGGTGCTGCGAATCTAACTACCGTCGATGCGTGCACGACGCGTCTGCGACTGGTGGTTGTCGACCAGCAGAGAGTCAATGCTGAGGCGCTCAAGCAGCTCGGGGCGCGCGGCATGATCAAACCATCGGCCAATGCTCTCCAGGTTGTTATCGGTCCGCAGGCGGACCAGGTCGCTTCCGATATTCGTGCGCAGTTGCGAATGCCCGCGGCCACTGCTGCCGTGCCAGTCGCATCGGAGTCGCCGGCAATCGTTGTGCCTCCGGGTGGGAAAGCAGAAGAAACGGCGCAGCGTCTACTAGCGGCGCTAGGCGGCGCTGCGAATATCGGTGAGCTGGTGCTCGCGTCCAGCCGGCTGTGTTTCAGGCTGCGCGACTCCACCAAGCTGAGCGAGGAGGGCGTGCGACGTACCGGCTGTCGCGCTACTGCGCGAGTGAATGCCGATACGGTGCATCTGCTCTTCGGCCCTGCCGCAGCGGGTCTCTATGCGGAGCTGAATGCAGCGCTGTCGACTCAGAAACTGTACTGAGAGCGCAGCGCGTATACGTTCAGGTCCTGGCCGATCTGGGCACCCAGTGGTGGCGTGCTCGGAGCCGCGCCGAAAGGTACGAGATTTCCGGGACCGGCGGGATTCAAGCGATCCGCTTCGATGCGCAGGTAGTCGAGCATGAAGCGCACGTTGGCGATCGGGTACCAGTTCAGGCCGAACGTCCAGATGTTCTGCGTGCCGCCGCGTATGCTGTCTAAACCCGCTGCGGTGCCGCCCAGTCCTTCGCGAAAATCCAGATCGGCCTGCGCATAGCGCACGGCGAGTTCCCATGCGCCGTAGCCTGTCTTCGATGTGAATGGCGTGTACGGCCGGGGAGGTTGGAATGCGCCGTTCGCCATGTTGTAGCGGCGCTTTTCGCCCGTGATCACCCAGCTGCCCTGCACGTAGTAGCCGCCGAACGCCGGGTCGGCGAGCGCGGTAGGTTCGCGCCGATCGATGCCGAACCAGAAATTCTCCGCCTGCAGGTACCAGTTATTCCAGTTCGCACCGAACTCGATGCCGGCGGCGTAGGCTGAATCCGCATCGATGCCGCCAGTGTCGATCAGGCGTGTACTGTCGGCGCGGACTTCGGGACGATCGCGAAAGCGAATGGGATAACGCACGCCGGCGGCCGATGAGCCTTGATCTGCAGGCGAGAACACCCACGTGCCGGAAGCACCGACATGCACGTTGTAACTGTCGCCGGTCGCGGCGAGAAAACCGAATCGCCCTACCGCCGCGAGCTGCGAGTCGAACACTTCTGCATCGTTGACTGTGCGCGTGGTGAAGGTCAGGGAACTGGTCCAACGTGAGCCGTTGCCGCGAATGCCAAGGCCGATGCGTCCATCCGCGCCTGCCAGCGCTCGTGACAGTTCCGATGCCGATGCGCGTTCGATGAACAGCAGATCGTCGACCATGGTCTGGTCGTCCATGTTGGCGGGAGGCGAGAACGCGCCGAGCTGGATGCGAAACGGCGCGAAGCCCGAATAACCGATCCACGCATCGTTGATACGGGTCGGGCCTTCCGTGCCCGCTCCTCCCAGGTCGAGCGTGAAGCGATAGTCGAAGTCGCGGCTCAGACTGCCTTCGATGCCTAAGCGGGCTCGGCGAAAATAGGCGCCGTCCGACAGATCGCGCGCGGCATTGGTTTCGCGGTTGCCTGTGCCACCGACCGAGCCGCGACGAAAGTCGGTGGCGAGCGGGCCTTCGCCACGCTGGTCGTGTTTGGCCGCGTCGAGTTGCACGATGGCTCGCACGGCGAGCGACTGACGACCGTCGGCACTGGTGAAGGTGGGGCGGCCCGCAGTCACGCCGACGCGCGCGACTTCCTGGTCTTTGAGTTTCGCCTGTGCCGTCGATTGGGCGAGCGCAGCAGCCGATGCTTGCGTTGCCGCGGTCTGCGCTTCAGCCTGCTTGCTCAACTGCTCGATCAATGCGGCTTGTTGTTCGAGCAGTTTTGCTTGCGCGTCGAGCTGTGCTTTCTGCGCAGCGACTGCTTGCTGCAGATCGGAAAGCTGTTGTTGGATGGTGCGCGAATCAGCGGCGTGCGCCGGGACGATGGCGAATGTTGCCAGGCCGAATAGAACGGCCGCTCGCGTGGAATGCTGAGTGATCATTCTCGGATCTTACTCTTTACCTTCTCCCGGTCGCCGGGCGAGGAGATAAATCACTTCACTTTAATACGGTAAATCCGTACTTATTGAACGACGCCGCTGCCGCCGGGTCTTTCAGAAACGCGATGAACTCACGCGCTCCCGCCTTTGCGCCCGGCATGGCTGCAACCGGATAAGTGATGGGCAGATGCGAACTCTCGGGAAACACATCGACGATGCGCACGTTCTTTTCCACCTGCGCATCCGTCTGATACACGATGCCCAGCGGCGCCTCGCCGCGTGCGATGAAAGAAAGGGCGGCTCGAACGTTCTCCGCACGCACCAGTCGATCGGCGACGTCGTTCCACACGCCGAGCGACATCAAAGCAGCCTTCGCATACTTGCCCACGGGCACCGAGTCAGGATCGCCGGTGGCTAGACGACCCTTGCCGAGTGTCGCTGCTAGCGGAAAATTAGGACCGATCCTCAACTGCACTTTGCTCGCAGCCGGCGCCACCAGCACCAAGCGATTGCCGACGACATCGCGACGAGTGGCCTTGTCGATGAGCGCGCGGGTTTGCAGATAATCCATCCATTCGAGATCGGCAGAGAAGAACACATCGGCTCGCGCGCTGGCTTCGATCTGGCGTGCCAGTGCCGAACTCGCTGCGTAGGAAAATTTGACCGCCTGTCCGGTCTTCGCGGCGTAGGCCGCACCGATTTCGTCGAGCACGTTGGTCAGCGACGAGGCGCCGAACACCAGCAGCTCAGGCTTTGCTGCCGGGGCACTCGATTCCGCCGCGTGGGCCTGGAAGAAGGGCAGGGCGAACAGCGCAGCGACTAACAGGAGCCGGCGAGAGATGGGCATTGGACATCCGTGCGTTATGTTTCGATTTGCATAACGATACGGCGAGTCCCGAACCGTCGCAATGGAAACGCCGCGGCGCGCGGTTTCGATGGCCTGTTAGACTGTCGCCCGGGAAATTCTTCGCAGATGAGTGGGGGCGCAGGCATGTCGATTCGCAACGCAGGTTTCCGGGGCTGCGCGCTGTTCGCTACGTTGCTGGCGGCAAGTCCGCACGTGTTGGCAGCCGATGCCGTCGCGGGAAAAGCAGCGTTCCGACAGCAATGCCTGCTCTGCCACACCGCCGAGCCGAATGACAATGGCGGCGCGCAAGGTCCAACGCTTGCAGGCGTCGTCGGGCGCAAGGCCGGCAGCGTCGCCGGTTTCTCATATACCGACGCCATGAAGAAATCCAACCTGACGTGGGATGCACCCACGCTGGACCGGTTTCTGCAGGCGCCCACTTCCGTCGTTCCCGGTTCGTCGATGGTCATCCCGGTGCCTGACAAGACGACTCGCGAAAACGTCATCGCCTATCTGCAAGTCGCACCCACATCGGCACAGACTGCGTCGAGCGGCGTCGGCCCTGCAGGCGATGCCGATTGGAAGAAGGATGCGCCCGGTCGTCTCCACAGGATCGAAGCGACGGCACTGGCGAAGCCCATGGCATCGTCGCTCGCCCGCAATAATTCCAAGGTGGTCGACAAGCCCGCGGGCGCCGAATTGTCGGTTCCGCCCGGCTTCAAGGTCGAAGTCTATGCCCGCGATCTGAACGGTCCGCGTCGCCTGCTGAGTGCGGCGAACGGCGATGTGTTCGTGAGCGAGATGCAGGCGGGCCGTATCACGTTGTTGCATCCGTCGGCTGACGGCGCGACTGCTGCGAGCAGCGAGGTTTTCGTCGACGGTCTCAAGCAGCCGTTCGGCCTCGCGCTGTATCCGAATGCCCAGCAGCCTAAGTGGTTGTACGTGGCCGAGACCAATCGCGTCGTGCGCTATGCCTACAAGACCGGCGCTACCAAGGCGAGCGGCAAGCCGGAAATCGTCGTTCCGGAGCTGGCATCCGGCGGCGGTCATGTCACTCGGGATATCGCATTCTCGCTCGACGGCAAACGCCTGTTCGTCTCGGTGGGTTCGCAGTCGAACTTCGCCGAGGACATGTCGAAGAAAACTCCGGCGGAAGTCAAAGCGTGGGAAGCGCAGCACGGCTTCGGCACGTCGTGGGACAAAGAGACCGATCGCGCCGTGGTGCTCGCGTTCGATGCGACGACGCCGGGCAAAGAAGGCAAGGTGTTCGCCAGCGGCATTCGCAACTGCGTCGGCCTCGTGACGCAACCTAAGACGGGCGAACTGTGGTGCACCACCAATGAGCGCGACATGCTCGGCGACGATCTCGTGCCTGACTATTCGACTCGCGTGAAAGAAGGCGGCTTCTACGGTTGGCCCTGGTATTACATCGGCGCCAATGAAGATCCGCGATTGAAGGGCGACCGCCCGGATCTACGCGACAAGGTCATCGTTCCCGATGTGCTGTTCCAGGCGCATTCCGCTGCGCTCAACCTCACGTTCTATCCCGGGAGCAAGGGCAAGTCGGCGTTCCCCGCGGAATATGCTGGCGATGCGTTCGCCGTATTCCACGGTTCGTGGAATCGCAATTTCCGCACCGGGCACAAAGTCGTGCGCGTGAAGATGAAGAACGGCGTGCCGACCGGCGAGTACGAAGATTTCCTCACGGGGTTCATCGTGGACGATACCAATGTGTGGGGACGGCCGGTGGCTGCCACTGTGCTCAACGATGGGTCGTTGTTACTGAGTGACGATAAGGGGAATACGATTTTCAGGATTTCGTATTCGGCGGCGCAGTAGGGGCTTTTTGCTTCGCGTGGGGGGCTTCGCCACCCACGCGAAGCCCCCCGTCAGGTCGTCACCGTAGTGATCGCAACGATCACCTGGGCATCCGCCGATCCGCTGAACTGCAACCCAAACTCGTGTTCGGCCGCCAACTCGAATTCCACGATCTTCCGCGGCCGTTCACAGCCACGCTGGCCCTGAAAATCCTTTGACGGAATGGCCTTGTCACCGTCGAGCACATCGAGCCAATGAGCGCTCGTGAGCGACACACGATAGCGTCCCGCCTTGGCTGTGCGAAAACGCACCAGCCCAGCCTTCGCGCCGTCATCAGGCGTGGCTTTGGTGGGCTTGGCCACGAACTTCACGTCCGCCTGGCTTGCGAGTTGCAACGAATACAGCTTGTCCAACTCCAGCTGCGGAACCTTCCCTGCATGCACTGCCGCCACCAGCGGTTGCGGCGATTGCTTCATCACCGCCAGTTCATGCGTTACGTCCCACTTGAACTGCGTGCAGGGATCTTTCTCTTGGGCGACGACCGAACTCGACAGGAGCAGTGCGGCGATCATCGACAAGCGGGCGTGTTTCATGAATCCTCCTTGAACAAATTTTAACTAGCGGCGTTTTGCCGACGATTTTGCAGCCGCGGACTTCGCCCGCCCCGGGCCTTTGGCGAGCGAGCGACGCTTGCCGCTGCGGATGTGCGAGACCTTGCCGGTCAACGATTCGAATCGCGCTACCACCTGCTCGGTGACGTCGCGTTCCAGTTCGCGATACGCATCCACCAGGCTGGTGCCTAGTGGCGTGATGGTGGTGCCGCCGCCGCCCTTGCCGCCGACACTGGTGAGAATGACCGGCTCGCCGAAGGACTGGTTGAGACTGTCGAGCAGTTGCCAGGCGCGTCGATAACTCATCTTGAGTTCCCGCGCCGCCTGCGACAGTGAACCGGTATCCCGCATCCGCTCCAGCAGCGCGATCTTGCCCGGGCCGACCGCGTTCTCCTCGCCGAAATCGATTCGCAATTTGACACGCAATGAATTCATGGAGCAGCGCTCGATCGGAATGAATGGCGAACGTTAGCGTGGAACCCGGCGATGTTCCAAATGCGACGGCCGAATAATGCGGACGTCATCGAGGCAAAGCGCTGCGAAGCGTCGTGGCACGGTATATTCCCCGGCATGGAACCGCTGCAACCCCTGCCGATCTTCCTCACCGAGACCACCGGCGCCGACGGTGGCCTGATCTGCGGCTACCAGGTGCTCGCGGACGGCACGACACGCGTCATTGCCGCCGAAGCGATGGTCGAGGCGCTGGAACAGGACGAACTCGTCACCTGGCTGCACTTCAATCTCAGCGACGCTCGCGCCCGCCGCTGGCTGCTCGATGCGGGACTGCTGCCGGCTGCGCTTCGCGAAGTCCTGCACGAGCGTGACGACAATCGCCGCATGGAAGCAACCGACGACGGCGTGCTGCTGGTGATGAGCGATTTCACTTTCGATGCCGAGGCCGACCCTTCCGAAGTCGGCCCGCTGTGGTGTTTCGTCAAGCGCCACCTGTTGATCACGGCTCGCATGGGGGCGTTGCGCAGCGTCGATGAACTGCGCCTGCAACTTCGAGGCGGCAACACCGAGGCGCGCACCGGGGCGGAATTGCTGGCCACATTGCTCGATATGCGTAGTGCACGACTGCGCCGGCTGGCGAACGGCATGATCGATCATCTCGACGGCATCGAGGACGAGATCCTGGCCGGCGACATTCGCGAACAGCGTGCGCAATTGGGACGCACCCGCCGACTCTGCGCCCGCCTGCGACGCCAGTTCGTTCCCGAACGGGCCGACCTGCGGAAATTCCTGCAGCGGCCGACGAGCGCGCTGGCGGAAGACGACCGCGATGCCTTGCAGTCATCGACCGAGGCGCTGGGATTCGCCATCGAGGAGATCGCCGAACTCTACGAACGCGCCAAGCTGCTGCAGGAAGAGCTGGCGTCGCGACTGGCTGAAAATACCGGGCGCAACCTGTACGTGCTGTCGATACTCACCGCCGTCCTGCTGCCCATGACCCTGGTCACCGGCATCTTCGGAATGAACGTCGCCGACCTGCCCGGCCTGCACAGCGAGGGCATGTTCTGGCGCATCATGCTGCTGATCTTCGCCAGTGGCGGGGTGACTCTCGCGGCCTTGTTCTGGCGGAAGTTGCTGTAGGCAGAGCGGTGCCTGCTGGTCTATCCTCGGGCGGCGCCTACATTCGAACTCCATGCGCACAAAGGACTTCCCCATGCCCCCACGCAAGAAGGCTTCGGTAAAGCGGCCCGCCGACCCCAAGGTTCAACAGCTCGCCGCGCGTACGCGCGAAGCGCAAGAACGTACCAAGGCCGCCAAGGAGCAGGCCAGGCTGGCAAAGCTGCGTGCGAAAGAGGCGCGCAAACTGTTCAAGCAGGCCAAGAAAGTCGCCAAGCGCGCCAAGGATGAATTGCAATCCCTGAGCGTGAAGCTCAAAGGCCTGATGGGCGATGCCGCCGACAAGATCGGCGAGATGGTCACCAAGGCACGCGCCGTTCCCGCCCGAAAAGCGCCGAAGAAGAAGGCCTCGTCGGTCAAAGCGAAGGTCGCAGCGAAGCCGACTCGCAAGGCCAAGGTCGCCGCAAAGCCGGCGCCGAAACCGCGGAAGAAGGCCTCGGTTGCAGTCGAGACGCCGGTGACCGAGACCAAGAGCGATCAGATGTAAGCGTCACTCGTCGTTTCGATTCCGGACGCGTTCCGCCATGAGCGAATGTTGCAGCGGACCGCGCCGGATCAATGTCTCGTGCGTCACCAGCAGGACCAACGCCACCAGTAGCGGCAGCAGATCGTAGACCGCGCGATAGAGCAGCGCTGCGCCGAGCAATTCGGCGGGTGGCACCTGCGGCATCATCACCAGCAACGCCGCTTCCAGTACGCCCAGTCCCGCCGGCACGTGACTCAATTGTCCGATCATCACGGCGATCAGATAGACCGCCACGAACACCGGCAGGCTCATGCCGATATTCGCGGGCAGGAAGACATACAGCGTCGCCGCCGCCAGTAATATTTCGCCGATACCGATCAGGGTCTGCACGATGGTGGCCTGCAACGTCGGCAGGTGAATGTCATGCCCTGCGATTCGCAGCGGCGTCTTCCGCTGGCGCACGAACCATAGCCAGCCGGCGTCTTTCGCGAGGCCGATGAGGCCGAAGGTCATCAGTGCGGGCACGGCGATATGCAGTGTCCTGCCGGCCTCTTCCGCGAAGAACACCATGGCGAGATCGATCAGCCAGCCCAGCGCCAGCAGGAACGGCATCGCAGTCAGAATGATGACGCCACCGATCTGCAGCGTGTTCAACCCCGCTGCTCTATGCATGCGATAACGCAGCGCGCCCGCTCCCAGCAGCGCGTTGCCCACCATGTGGCCGATGGGATTCGCGACCGATGCGACGACGCCGGCATGCAGCCACGCTCGCCGCCCGGTGACGCTGTGAACCGCAATGCCTTCGTAGGCGCCCGCCAGCAGGTTCACGCCGAGGCAGCACGTCAGTGAAATGAATATGGTGGTGTAGGGCGTCGCGGCGATGCGGCCGGCGATTGCGGCCACATCGATGTCGTGCAAGCGATCCCACAGCACCCAGCCCGCGACGGCGGTGACGACGATCCACAGCAGCCACGAATAGCGTTGTGCCTGCTGCAGCAGTTCGCGACTACGTGACGGGAGAGTTTCGAGCATCAGGAGAATTCATCCTTGTACGTTTCGCGCAGCTTCGCCTTCTGCACTTTACCCATGGCGTTACGCGGCAGTTCCTCGACCACGTAGATCCGCTTAGGTGTCTTGAATGCCGCGAGTTGCGTTCGCAGCGCGGCGATGATGTCCGCCGGTGACAGGATCATGCTTGCCTGCAAGGTCACTGCCGCGGCTACCGCTTCGCCGAAGTCGGGATGCGGGATAGCGAACACCGCGCTTTCCACTACGCCGTCGAGTGCATCGATGGCGTCTTCGATTTCTTTCGGATAGACATTCAGGCCGCCGGAGATGATGAGGTCCTTGGCACGGCCGATGAGGCGCAGGTAGCCATCGGCTTCCAGCAGGCCCAGGTCGCCGGTGATGAAATAGCCGTCGCTGCGCAGGTCGGCGGCAGTTTTCTCCGGCATGTTCCAGTAGCCCTTGAACACATTGGGGCCGCGTACTTCGACCATGCCGACAGTCGATATCGGCAACTCGGCGCCGGACTCATCGGCGATGCGCACGCTGACATTGGGCAGCGGCAATCCAACAGTGCCGGCGCGCCGTTCTCCGTGCAGGGGATTGGACGCGATCATCCCTGTTTCCGTCATGCCATAGCGTTCGAGTATGCGCTGGCCGGTGGTCTGTTCGAAGGCCGCGAAGGTTTCTGCCAGCAGCGGCGCCGATCCGGATACGAACAGTCGAACCTGCTTCACGGCCTCTCGATCGAGCGAACGTTCGGCGAGCAGTCGAGTGTAGAAAGTTGGTACGCCCATCATCACGGTGGCGCGCTTCAGGCTCTGCAAAGCGCTGCGTGCATCGAAACGCGGTTCGAGCAGGATACGTGCGCCGCTCAACAGGGCGCAGTGGAGGGCAACGAACAGACCATGGATGTGATAGAGCGGCAGCGCATGCAGCAGCACGTCCGCGCCGGTAAATTCCCAGGCGGCGATGAGCGACAGGGCATTCGAGATGAGATTGCCATGAGTGATCATCGCGCCCTTCGAGCGGCCCGTCGTGCCCGAGGTGTAGCAGATCACTGCAAGATCATCGTCGGCGCGTGGTTCGGTGAGCGCTGTGGATTCGTGGGTTGCGGCCAAGTCCACGAACGTGCCTTCGCCCTGCGTGCCTAACGTAAGCGTCGAACCTACACCGGCGGCCGTGGCGACGTGGCTCAGCTCCATCTCGCGAGCCGGATCTGCGATGAACACTCGTGGCGATGCATCGCCGAGGAAGTACTGGATTTCCGCCGCGCGATACGCGGTATTCAACGGCAGATAGACGGCGCCGATGCGCAGGGCTGCGAGGTAGAGGATGACGTTTTCGAAAGATTTGTCGACCTGCACGGCGATACGATCGCCGGGCCGCAGGCCGAGGGAGCGTAGTGTGTTGGCGTAGCGGCCTACATAGGCATCGAGCTGCGCAGCGCCGATGTGGCGTTCATCGCTTTCGACGATGACGGCAGCGCCCCGAGCGTGCAGAGATGATTGGATGAGGGCATAGAGATTTGCCATGCGCGCATCTTAGCGCGTTCGCGCGCTTTTGCTTCGCTGGGCGGCTTCGCCGCTTGGGGACGAGGGGTTCGTGGCCAAGCTGCGTACCCAGCTGGCCTCAGGGACGTGTACGTGAAGAAGAATCTCTCGCGGAGCACGCCGAGCACGCTGAGCAGAAAAGAATAGGGTAGGAATCGGATTCGATCCAACTCCTGCCATTTTTTTATCTTCTCTGCTCAGCGTGCTCGGCGTGCTCCGCGAGAAAACTCTTCACTCCGGTGCGTCGGTTGCTGGGCTGGGCTGGGATGTCAAGCAACCGTCATCGGCCTCAAGCCACCCGCCCCGCCAGATACTCTATCGTCCTCTGCAATTCCCGCCGCAACCCGTCAGCCTTCTTCTCCACCGCGAATTCATCGCCGCGGCGTGCCGCTACTTCCAATTCCTCAGCGAGCGAGACTGTAGACGCTGCGCGCAGAGTCGCACTCGCACCTTTCAAGTGATGCGCTGAACGCTGTACGGCGATCAGGTCATGCCTTTGGATGGCCAGCAGCAATTCATCGAGAGTGGCGCGGCCGGTGCTGATGAAGTCGTTGATCAACTCGCGCTCGAACGCGGGATCGCCACCTACGATGATGCGCAATGCGTCTATATCGATGGGCGGAGTGCGGTCGTCGCGCACTGGCCGAGTGACGGGTCCCACCGCCACCGGCAGGTCGGGCTGGTCGCCAAGGAAGCGGTTCAGGCAACTCACCAGTTTCTCGCGCACCACCGGCTTCGTCAGGTGATCGTCCATGCCGGCTTCCAGGCACTGCGCATCCGCGCCTTTCATGGCATTCGCCGTGAGGGCGATGATGGGAATGCGGTTGGCGCCTGCTTCTCGTCGACGGATTTCGCGCGTGGCTTCGTAGCCATCCATCTCGGGCATCTGGCAATCCATCAGTATCAGGTCGTAACGCCCCGACTCCCAGCGATGCAACGCCTCGACGCCGTTGTTCACGACGTCGACGCGGCAGCCGAGTTTTTCCAGCGTGGCGCGCGCCACTTTCTGGTTGACCTGGTTGTCTTCAGCGATCAGCACGCGATATTTGTCGCGCTCCCGCTGTGTGCGCAGATGATGCCGCGTGATGATCGGCTGAGTGCGCGAGTGCCATTGATCGGCGCTGGATTGCAGCACCAGCACCAGGCAATCGACCAGGTCGCGCTGGGTCACGGGTTTCAGCAGGTAACCGGCGAAACCGAGTTCGGCGAATCGCTGGCCGTCGCCGCGCAGGCCGGAATAGGTGAGCAGCACCAGGCGCGTCGAACGCAGTCGCGCATCGGCAAGCACGCGACGTCCGAATTCCGTGCCCTCCTGCGCCGGCATCTGGTGATCGACCAAGGCCACTTCGAACGGCGTCGCGGCGTCACAGGCCTCATTCATCAGTTCCAGCGCGGCCTCGCACGATCGAGCGGTGACCGCATCGATGTCGCAACGTGCGAGCTGAGCGGCCAGCACTTTGCGATTGGTGGCGTTGTCGTCGACGACGAGGACGCGACGATGGCGTAGCAGCGTGCGTGTGGCGCGCAGTGCCTTACCGTTCGCCGTATCTTCGGGGCATTCGAATTTCGCGGTGAACCAGAACGTCGATCCCTGTCCCACTTCGCTTTCCAGGCCCGCCTCGCCACCCATCAGTTCGATGAGCCGATAGGCGATCGACAGGCCGAGGCCGGTGCCGCCGAAGCGGCGGTTGATGGAGGAGTCCAATTGCACGAATGGCTGGAACAGCTGCGCGCGGCGATCGGCGGGAATACCGATGCCGGTATCGCGAACCTCGATGCGGACCGTTGCCGTGCCGGCGCTGTTGTTCACCAGCTTCACGTCGATGGCCACTTCGCCATGCGTGGTGAACTTCACGGCGTTGGAGCACAGGTTCACCAGGATCTGCCGCAGCCGGCCGGGATCGCCACGCAGGCTGTCGGGGATCGACGGATCGATGTTGGCGGTGAGTTCGAGGCCTTTCGCATGAGCCTGGACCGCCAGCAGTCGCGCCACGTCTTCCACCGTGTCGCGCAGGTCCAGCTCGATGTGTTCGAGGTCCAGCTTGCCGGCTTCCACCTTGGAGAAGTCGAGGATGTCGTTGATGACGGTGAGCAGCGCGCCGGCGCTGGCGCGAATGGTTTCCGTGTAGTCGCGCTGCGCCGCTGTCAGGTTGGACTCCAGCAGCAGCTCTGCCATGCCGATCACGCCGTTCATGGGCGTGCGGATTTCATGGCTCATGTTGGCGAGGAACTCGCTCTTCGCCTGATTGGCCGCGCCCGCCGCTTGCGCGGCTTCGTTCGCAGCCACCAGTGCATTCTGATATTGCCGCGTTTCGGCACTGTGCCGTTCCGACTCGTAGGTCGCTGCGGCAGAAGGTCGGCGCCGAGGGCGACGCTGTGTCGCAAGCACAGTGAAGATCGCCGTGAAGGCGGCAACCACCAGGTAAGGTATCAATGCAAACACTCGATCGTCCCCTGAAAACATCTACGCCATCGATCCGTGCACGGCGGCCATCACGCAGTGCGCGTGATGGCGTAGTAGATAGCGAACCGCGACGCACGAAGCTCTCCGCCGTTCACAATTTCGCTAACGGTGCGCGCGTTATGAAAGCATCGCGACAGCGCTTGCACGTTTTGTGATGGAGGTCCGCGGCGCATGAGTGTCTCCACGCGGATGACAACGCACGTCGCGTCCCCTATGATCTGAACGCCGATCTTCACGATCTTTCGCCCGCCACCTCGACTTCGCACCGTTCCGGCTTCGCAAGTCCCTGGCCGCCAGCTTCCTCTCTTCATCCGTGGATGCGCCACGAGGAGTTGTCATGCGGTCGAATGTCCCTTCCTGTCCCGCACACGCGTGCGTATCGAGCGATGCCATCGGTGTCGATAATCTGCCGCTGCCCGAACGGGTGCTGCTGTGGGCGATCCGTTCCTGGTCGGCATATCACTGCGACCTCACGGCTATTCGCTCGAGCCTGGAGCGCGTATTCACGGAAGCCGGAATGTCGGGCGCATCGCCATCGTTCGATCGGATGATGACGGCCTTGTTCGCGGGCTTGAGGCGCTGGCCCGATGTTCGCTGTGTGCGCTGCCCGCGCCTCGGCGCCGACGAATCGCGATTGCTCGGCGCCTGCGGTCATTTGCAGCGAGGCGAGGAGGGGTCGGCTCGCCGGCTATTGCATGAGTGGGTGGTGCGGCCCGCTGTGAGGACCGCATGCGAGCACGCCGCGGAGTTCGTTGGGTTCGCCTCGGCCGCGGGCCTGCAGTTTCAAGCGCCGAGACGCAGCATCTCGACGTGCGGTATGCCGTCTTCGAGGAATGTGTCCGAGATGGTTTGGAAGCCAAATTCGCCGTAGAACTTCTGCAGGTGAGCTTGCGCACCGATGCGTGTAGGCTGCGACGGGTACTCTCTGTCGATCCGCTGGACGGCCAGCGCGAGCATGTCGCGGCCGATGCCGGTGCCGCGAAAGGCAGCGGCGGTCAGCACCCGGCCGATGGACGCTTCGGCGTATTTCGTTCCCGGCGCGAGCAGGCGCAGGCAGGCGGCGACTTCACTACCTGACCAGCCGATCAGGTGCAGCGCCTCGATGTCCAGGCCATCCATGTCCTGGTAGACGCAGTTCTGTTCCATGACGAAGACGGCGGAACGCACGGCGAACAGCCGGTACGACTGCGTGCTGGTCAACTCATCGAGCCTGCAGCATTGCCACGTGATCATCATCCCTCCTATCGTGGTGGACATGCCGTCATTGTCTCTCTTCCACAAGCTGCTGGGCGCGTCGTTCGAAGAGCTCCCAGCTGAAATCCGCCGTGTGCATGCTGGGGAACGGTCGGTTTGGTTCAATGGCGAATGCGCGATCGAGCATGGCCGGCACTGGCTGGCCAACCTGGCGGCGAGAATTGCCCGCATGCCGCCAGCGACATCCCGCTGCGCTTTACGCATCGAGATCGCCACGGATACTGTGGGAGAAACCTGGAACCGGTACTTCGGCGATCACCCGATGAGTTCACGGCTGCGCGCGGATCGGGGATTGCTGGTGGAGCAGCTTGGGCCGTTGACGATCGCGTTCCAGCTGCAGGCGAACTCACAGCAGATCGCGTGGACGCCTCAATGGGGGAGGGTGCTGGGCATTGCTTTACCCGCGTCTTTTTTCGCGGGCGTGGTGGCGAGAGAATCCATGCTGGATGGACGATATTACTTCGAGGTGCAGGCGGCGTTGCCGATGGTGGGGTTGGTGATCAGCTACCGGGGCTGGCTGGCCAACTGAGCGAATATACATATCGCCCTTACTCGAACCTGCTGTCGTCCGGCCGCGCCAGCAACTCATCTTCATCCACATAGCCATCGCCGTCCGCATCGACAGCGGCAAAGCGATCGCTGAGCGATTCATCCGCCTTCGCTTCATCCTTGCTGATCAACCGATCCGTGTTCCGGTCGAGCGAGCGGAACAGCTCTACGACCGCGCCGGTGGTTTTGACATCGGCCATGGCGAGCGTGCTGGTCAGAATCAGGATGACGATCGCGTGTACCGGTTTCATCTGGAAATCCTCGCGTCCCGCATGGAGCGTTATGTACCTTCAACCCCTGGGAAACGCGCGAGTTCCGCCCTTGTCCGTAGGTCAACGCCTCACAATCAGGGGTCCGCCTTCGCCCGCAGTCACAGTGCCGGGCTGAACTGCTTTAGTATTACGGCGCTACGGGGGCGGGTGATGGGAAAGCGGCACATTGAGCGATCAGGTATCGGAAATCGAAATGCGCCTGCTGCTGGAGGCGATCTACGAGGCGTACCACTACGATTTCCGCCAGTACGCGGTTGCGTCCCTGAAGCGGCGTCTCGCGCAGGCATTGATCCGCTTCGACTGCCGCACGCTGTCCGCGCTCCAGGAGAAAGTGCTCCACGACGAACAGGTGTTTCCGATATTGCTCGAATACCTCACCGTGCAGGTGAGCGACCTGTTTCGCGATCCCCTTTATTATCTCGCCCTGCGCCAGCACGTGCTGCCGACGCTTGCGACCTATCCGTCGCTGAAACTCTGGGTGGCGGGTTGCAGTACCGGCGAGGAGGCATACTCGCTCGCCATCATGCTGGCGGAAGAAGGCCTGCTGAATCGCACGCTCATCTATGCCACCGACATCAATTCCGAAAGCCTGCGCAAGGCGCAGAACGGCGTGTATCCGCTGGACCGGCTGCGACTGTTCACCCTCAATCATCGCGAGTCGGGCGGCAAGGGCTCGTTGTCCGATTACTATCATGCGTCGGGCCAGTCGGCGGTGATGGATCCGCAGCTGCGTAATCGCATCACCTTCGCGGATCACAGCCTCGCCACCGACAGCACCTTCTCGGAAGTGCATCTCATCTCCTGCCGCAACGTGCTGATCTATTTCAATCGCGAGTTGCAGGACCGGGCGGTGGGCATGTTCCATGAAGCATTGGTGCTGCGTGGATTTCTCGGGCTGGGATCCAAGGAGTCGCTGCGCTTCTCCGCGCATGCCGAGGGCTTCGTCGATTACCGCCCCGAGGAAAAAATCTACAGGAAGGCAATGTGATGGCGCTCGACGCCACTTACGTCGGCGATCGGCCGATCGACGTCATCCTGATCGGCGGCTCGGCCGGCGTGCTCGAAGTACTGCGCGTCATACTTGCGGGCCTGCCGCATGCGCTGAAGATCCCCGTGGTGATCGTCGTTCACGTCCCGGAACGATCGCCCGCACTGTTGCCGCAAGTGCTGCAGCCTGCGACGCCGCTGCCATTGAAGTTCGCCGAAGACAAGGAGCCGCTGGCCGGCGGCACCATCTATGTTGCGCCGGCCGGGTATCATCTGCTGCTGGAGACGAATCGTTGCTTCGCGCTCTCGATCGATCCGCCCGTGCTGTTCTCGCGGCCCGCGATCGATGTGCTGTTCGAATCCGCTGCCGATGCTTACGCCGGCCGGATCATGGCCATGTTGTTGACCGGTGCGAGCGCCGACGGAGCCAGAGGGCTGGCGTCGATTCACGCCGCCGGTGGGGTTACCGTCGTCCAGGCGCCTCAGACTGCCGAAGCGGCGACCATGCCGGCTGCAGCGATCGCGCTGTTCGATCCTGACTTCGTCCTGTCCCCACCCGATATTGCTGCGTTGGGTGCTTCCCTTTCGCCGTACCCGCGCAGCGCAGCCTGGACGCGCCGCACCCGCAACGATCCGAATTGAGCACGGAATCCATAATGCCCGAACCCGCAAAGATCCTGCTGGTCGACGATGTCGAAGAGAACCTGGTCGCACTCGATGCGCTGCTGCGCGGTCCGGATGCGCAGATCCTTACAGCACGGTCCGGCACGCAGGCGCTGGAACTGGTCCTGGTCCACGACTTCGCGCTGGCGCTCATCGATGTCCAGATGCCGGAAATGGACGGCTTCGAACTCGCCGAATTCATGCGCGGCGCCGAGCGGTCGCGCTACATCCCGATCATTTTCGTAACCGCCGGCGCTGGCGATGCGCAGCGCGTATTCCGCGGGTATGAATCGGGCGCCGTCGACTTCCTGTACAAGCCTATCGACTCGCACATGCTGCGACAGAAAACGCAGACCTTCATCCGGCTGCACCAGCAGAAGAAACTGCTGGCCGAACAGTTGATGCGGATCCAGGAAAGCGAGTCGCAACTGGCGCTCGCAGTGCAGGCACGGGACGACGTGCTTGCGGTGGTATCGCACGACCTGCGCAATTTCCTGCAAGCGATCAAGAGCGGCGTTTCGCTGCTCTCCCGCCGCAGCGTGAGTCTAGACGATGCGATGAAGGAGAAGGTGCATGCGCGTATGCACACCACCGTCGAACTGATGACGCGCATGATCGCCGACCTCATGGACATGGCGAACATCCGCGCCGGACGGATTTCCGTCAGCATGGCGTCCGAGCACCTGAATGCGCTGATCGATGAGGCGCTCGGCGCCCATGAACCTTTGACGCACGAGAAGAATCTGCAGCTCGATGCCAACCTCACTTCCGCCGACGATGTCGTGGTGTGCGATCGCGCCCGTATCCTGCAGGTGCTGGCGAACCTGCTGGGCAATGCCATCAAGTTCTGCGAGAGCGGCGCCGCGATCACAGTGACGACGAGCGTGGTGGACAGCGAAATGGTCGTGGCGGTGCGTGACTCCGGACCGGGCATTGCGGCCGCCGACCTGCCGTTCGTCTTCGATGCCTATTGGTCGAAGAGCCAGGGACAGCGGACGGGTACGGGACTGGGGCTGTACATCACACGTCGCATTGTCGAGGCGCATGGGGGCAAGATTGCGATCGAAAGCCAGCCTGGCGCGGGCACCACGGTGATGTTCTCGCTGCCTCGATCCCGACCGGAGAGCGTATGAGCGACATGAGATATGCGGCGACGATCGGACGCGCTACGACAGAGGATCCGCGACCGTTTCCTTCGCCTGATGACGCGCCGTTGGCGCCGCTGCCGGAGCCCAAGTCGCCTTCGCCGGATCCGGAGTAGCCTTCGAGTTGCTAACCCGCCGAGACGTTAGCGATGAGCGCCCCAAGTCGCGCCACGCCTTCCTCGATCTTCTCCGGCGGCACGGTGACGAACGACAACCGCAGCGTATTCGACTGCGGCTCGTTGGCAAAAAACGGCGTGCCCGGCACGAAAGCGACGTTCGCCGCGATCGCATGCTGCAACAAAGCCATGCTGTCGACGTGCGTAGGCAACTTCACCCAGATGAACATGCCGCCTTCCGGCCGGTTCCAGGTGACTTCGCGAGGGAAATGACGACTCAGCGCATCGAGCA
Source organism: Steroidobacteraceae bacterium (assembly GCA_040509875.1). Classification (GTDB taxonomy): domain Bacteria; phylum Pseudomonadota; class Gammaproteobacteria; order Steroidobacterales; family Steroidobacteraceae; genus Steroidobacter. The sequence goes on from JBEVKB010000123.1 coordinate 57,128, forward strand.
TCGTCTCGCACCGGGAGGCATAGAGCCGGCGGATCTCCGGAATGTGCGTGTCCAGGAAACCATCCTTGATCGCCTCGTAAACGATGCGCTGTGTGAAGCTCGGCGTGTGCAGGTCCGCGGCCTGCTTGGCTTGCACCAGTTTGCTGTGCAACGCCTGCGGAGCGATCAGATAACCGACGCGTAATCCGGGCGCCAGTATCTTGGAGAATGAACCGAGATACACCACCGATTCGGGATGCATCGAATGCAGCGTCGGCAAGGGATGGCCCGAATACGACAAGGCGCCGTACGGATCGTCTTCGATGAGCAGCAGGCCGCTGTCGTACGCGATGCGGCTCAATGCATGGCGTCGCTCGAGCGGAATGCGGCGGCCGGTGGGATTCTGAAAATTCGGCAGGCAATACATGAAGCGCGCGCTGCCTGGATCGAGCGCCGCCAGTTGTTCGGGAATCGGTCCGCCATCGTCGGAAGGCACCGAGACGAACTGCGGTTCGGATAAAGAGAACGCCTGCAGTGCGCCGAGGTAGGTTGGCGTCTCCACCAGTACGCGGCTGCCGACATCGATCAATACCTTGCCGATCAGGTCGAGCGCCTGCTGCGAGCCGGTCGTGACCAGCACGTTCTCGACGGGGACAGCGTATTCAGGCGTGCTGTGGCGGGCTGCGATCCATTGCCGCAAGGGCAGGTAGCCTTCCGTCGGGCCGTACTGCAGTGCCGGCGAGGGAGCGGTAGTCAGAATGTGTTCGCAAGCCCGTCGTAGTCGCTCGACGGGAAAGGTCGCGGGTGAGGGCAGGCCACCGGCAAATGAAATCACTTCCGGCCGTTCGGTGACTTTGAGGATCTCGCGAATCGCCGAACTGGTGAGCTTGCGTGCGCGCTCTGACAAGGTCCAGGTCATGTCGGTCTCGTGCGGGTATGGGTTAGCTTGGACGCAGTTCCTTTCGGTGCCAAGCGTAGCGCGGGGATGAGTATCCCAGCAGGGTCAGTGGTGCGGCGTGGAACCAGCACAGTAGAACGTCGGCGGTCTTCGCTGGAGCGAAGCGACCGCTGACTACGCTGCCCTTACTCCGCTTTCTGCGCCCCTTCGCTGAACGGAATGATGTTGCTGCTGCTGTTCTGAACCGGACGTTGCGGCGCCTCCCCGCGCGTCGCCAGCCGAAAGCGCAGGTCGCCGATCGACAGGATGTCGCCGTCGCGCATGAGTTGCTGCTTCACCTGGCGTTCGTTGACGTAGCAACCGTTGGTGCTGCCGGTGTCTTCGACGATGACGGCGTTGGGGCCGACCAGCAGCCGGGCGTGATGCCGGCTGATGAGCTTGGATGGAATGCAGATGTCGTTTTCGTCGGTGCGCCCGATGGTCATGATCTTGCGACTCAGCGCGATGGGCTCGCCGGCGTGGTCGACGGGCTCGAGGAACTTCTCCTGAGCGTCGGGCCGCGCGATCGAGCCATCGGTGCCGACGCGGTTGACGTCCTGCCGGATGGTGGCGAGGGTCTCGACGTGGACTGCCAGATCGGCCTTCAGCGTGGCGATCTTGGTGTCGCGCACGAAAATTTCGCGCGTCAGGTGCTTGTTGCGCGCCCGTGATTTTTCGAGTTGCCCTGAGGTGTTCACGCGTTCGTCCAGCGAGGTCTGCAGTTCGCTGCGCAACGAGTTCACCAGCGTGTCGCGTGTCCGCAGGTCTGCTTCGAGCTGCTCGAACGCGGCCACTTTCTCTTCGAGCTGGTGGCGTGCGGCAAGGGCATCGCCATGTTCGATCTCCAGTCGCTGCGTCTGTTCGATGATCTGTGCTTCGAACTGGGCCAATGCCCGGGTCGCGGCGCTGGCTTCTTCCTGCAGGGATGCATGCGCTTGCCGCAATTCGCCCAAGGCCTGTTCCGCCGCCTGCAGTGCGCCCGCACGATCTTCGTTGGTTGCTGAATTCTGCAGCAGCGTCTCGCGTAGCACTGTTGCTTCGGCGTTGACGGCATCCAGTTGTTGCTGCGTCTCTTGCAGGGCTGCGCTTTGCGCCGTCAGCGTGATGCGCGCCGCCTGCAGCTCCGCCGATTCCTGCTCGAGGGTGGCGACGCGTGTACGAGCGGAAGCCAAGTCCGCGGTGAGAGTGTCGCGTTCGCTGGTGAGTTCGCCGAGCTGCTGCTGGATTTCATCGAGCTGGCGCTGCTGGCCGGTCGACTGGGTCGCCGCCGCTTCCAGGTCCTGTTCGAGAGCGTGAATGCGCGCTGTCGCGCTTGCCAGCGATTCGCTGAGCTGCGCAATCTTGTTGGCGCGTTCGGTGGCGATCTCATTCGACTGCGTTACCGCGGTACGTTCGAGTTCCAGCGAGCTGACAGCCGCCGTCAGCTCGCTTTGCAGGGTTTCGATCTGCTCGCGAGTCGACGCCACCGCGGATTGCAGCGACACGATTTCCGCCGCGTTCGACACGACGATCTTTTGAGCATTCGCGTGCGCGGCGCGTTCGCTCGATAGGCCGGCGAGGGCGGAGTCCCGTTCGCGCAGCAGCTCGGCGATGCGGGCCCGTGCCGAATCCACGGATGCTTTGAGCTGATCTATTTCGGCAGCGCGCGCCAGCAGCATGTCCTGCGCGGCTCGATGTGCCTGCTGCTCCAGTGTTAGCTGATCGAGGACGCTGCGCTTCTCATCCTCGAGCGTCGAGATCTGCGCGCGGATCGCAGCGGCATTGGTGTCGAGATCCTGAATTTCAGATACGCGAGCGGTGAGCGTTTCGCGCACACGCTCATGAGCCTGCCGTTCGGCGGCGGCGGAGCTCAGGGCTGCTGCCTTTTCCTGCTGCAATTCGGCGATCAGTCCGCGCGCCGATTCGGCTGCGCTGGTGAGCCTGTCGATCTCCGCAGTCCGCTCTTCCAGCGTCTGGCGGGCCGTCGTGAGCAATTCCTTTTCCTGCGAGAGCGCACTGGTGGCTGCATCGCGTGCCTGCGACGTTGCGTTCAGTGTCGCAGTGGTCCGCTCCAGGTCGGCGGTCAGCTGCGCAATGTTCTGATTACGGGCGGTGAGGACGCGGTCGCGCTCTGCGAGTTCATTGCGAGCGGCGGTCAAGGCTTTGCCGGCCTCTTCGAACTGAGTCGACAACGACTCGGCGAGTGCGTTGGCTTTCTGCAGCTGCGTGTTTACGTCGTCGAGCTGCGTGTTCAGACCGCGAATGGTGACGTCGCGATGCTCTACATCGGTGGTCAACGATTGATTGGAGCCGAGCTGCACGGCCAGGTGACGTGCGAGCTGCGCGGAGTTGCGCTCCTCGTTACCGAGCCGCTGTTTGAGCGTCTCGACCATTTGTCCGTGGGCCAGCGCTTCAGCTGACGTGGCGGACAGCTTCTCCTGCGCCTGGTGAAGGGTTGCCCTGGCCTGAGCTGCCTGCAGCTCCTCACGCCCGAGTCGCAGTTCCAGTTCGGCAATCGCGTTGGCGCGTGAGTTGTACGCGTCGGTCGTCGTGGTTAGCCGGTGTTCGAGCTGCCGGTTCTGTTCGGCGAGCTGGGCGGCATTGCGGGTTTCCGTTTCGAGCTGGCGCTGCAATTGCTCGATGGTGGCCACGCGAGTCGTGGCCAGGCCGTTGGCTGTCGCGAATTTCGTTTCCAGCTGCGAACTGAATTCCGCGAGCTTCGATGCTTGGGAGCTGGCCTCGGCCAGCCGCCTTTCCAGCGAGCGCACGGATTCGCCGGCATGGGTCTGTTGAGTCGCGGAGGTCGCCCGCAGTTCGCCGATGACCTGGGCGGTCTCCGTCTTGGTGCGCGCAAGTTCCTGTTCGAGCTGCAGCGCTTTTTCCTGGATCAGCCCGCGCTGCTCGCTCAGGCGTTCGTTGTCCTTGCTCAGCGAACGGATGTCCCGTTCCCGCTGTGCAAGGTCGGTCTGGAGCGTGTCGTTGCTCAGCCGTAACTCGGCGTTCTGTTCCTTGACCGCGGCCAGCTCGGATTCGACCTTGGCAATGCGCGTGAGAATGCGGTCGGCATCGAGAGTGACGTCGTCGGAGCGCTTGGCTTGCTGCCGGATGGCCTTCGCCCGGGCGCGAAACGGCGATTCATGGACCAGGGTGGTGTCGCGCGAGTCCTCTTCCGAGGGTTCGGCGCCCTGCAGGGACTCGACGGACCAAGTGTCCGTATTGCCCATCGCCTCATTGTCCGAGGCGGCGGCAAGGCCGGCCTCATAGGCAGCGACATCCAGACGCGGCAGTTCGTCGGTGCGGTCGAGGTCATCGTTACCTGAGTGAGGCTGCATCGACATCCGATTTCCAGGCGGGAATCTTGGGGTCACCATAATACGGGCATTGACACATGGCTCAGGTGAGCCAGTTCAAAGAATGTGCCCGGCCGAGGGCCTGAGCGGTGCGAATGAGGGCATCGCCAGGCCGGTTCGGATTGTGCTGGTGCAGGCTGCGCACGTCGCGTTCCGCCCGTGGCAGTACTCGAATGAAAGGTTATGTCGCGTTTCGGAGTCATCAATCTCGGTAACCGTGACAAATGCCGTGAAAAAACGCTGCAGCGACGAGCTGCACCGTGTGAGTTTTACAGGATCCCGGCAAGGCGAGGCCCGAAAGGCTCGGATGACGCCGTTGCGTTCGCGACTCGAAGGTCAATCACTCTCGTGAAAGCACCGCCGCCACGCAAGTGCCATGTGCCGCAATCAAGCTGGAATGCAGTCTACGTGCCAGCACGAGCCCGAACGAGTTTGTAGCAAGGATGTAATTTGCGCGGAGTTCGACCCCACCGGGGAGACACAGTTCGATCGTGGCGATGAGAGTCTAAATATATTCGCCGCTGCTGAGAGATTTGCCCCGGTGACGACAGGAACATCGGCAACGGATCTTGACTGAGTGCGCAGGAATGATTCGAGCCATCCTCGGCTCGCGCGTCGTCGTGGCATTCGTTGTTCCAGGGGCTCGGGCCGATTCAATCTAGAAAAATATGTCCTTGGCCCAGGCTGGATGCGGCAATGCGCCATCCGCGAAAGCCGTGGCTATTGCAGTCTTTTACTGCAGGCCGTCGAGGGCGGAGGCAGTCAGTTGTCAATTTATCGAGCACCGATTGTCTTTGCGCCGACATATTCGTTTCGGCAGAATTCGCGTCTGCGAAGCTGGCGACCAGCCCGTTGACAAGTTCGGCTAACGACGCCGATCTCAATAACGCCGATATAAATAGCCGATACAACGCGTCGAACAACGAAGGCGCGACGGGGACAGGAGAGTCAGATGAAGGTTGCCCACCTGATTCGGCATAGGGATGTGAAGTATTGGAATTCGAATGCCGCATTGCTGCTCGTCCTTTTCCTGATGTCGTGTTCTGCGCCTGCATTGTCGGAAGTGCTCGGGGAAAAAGAAAACTTCGATATTCCCGCCCAGCCCATCCAGATGGCGCTCATCGAATTCAGCCGCCAGGCCGACGTGCAGGTCATGGGCAATTCCGCATCGCTCGCCGACCTGCGCAGCCATGAAGTCAAAGGCAAGCTGCGCGGCCGGGACGCGTTGCGCCTCCTGCTGCAAGACACGGGGCTGACGTATCAAGCGGTCAGGCAGGCAGTGGTCATCGTATCGCTCGTGAATCCCGAAGCGGAAAGTGCATCGGGTGTCGATGGTGTTGAGATGCCGAGCGTCGCTGACGACGGCGGGAAGCAGCCTGCCGCGGTTCACCTGGTGCCGTTGGGTGACATGGTGGTTACCGGCACGCACATTCCCGGCAGCGAGCCGGTAGGGTCGTCGCCCATCGTGATCGATCGCGAAGCGATCGATAGGACGGGTTACGCGACGGTACAGGAAGTCCTGCGCTCGCTGCCACAGAATTTCGGTGGCGGCCCGAGCGACGATACAGTTTCCACGGAGGGAAATTTCACGCGTGGCACGGGATTGAACCTGCGAGGACTGGGATCCGGCGCGACGCTTACTTTGATCAACGGCCGGCGCATGGCGCCGAGCGGGACATCGGGTTCTTTTCAGGATGTGTCGAGCATCCCTCTCGCGGCGGTGTCTCGCATCGAGGTGCTGACGGACGGCGCTTCAGCCATATATGGATCGGACGCCGTGGGCGGCGTCATCAACGTGATCATGCGGGATGACTATCAAGGTGCCGAGACGCAAGGCAGTTTTGGAGCGGTGACCGATGGGGCCTTGCAGGAAACCGATGTCAGTCAGTCGTTTGGAGGCCGCTGGTCGTCTGGACATGTGTTTGTGTCGTATGACTTCCATGATAAGGACGCACTTAGCGCGGCTGATCGCGACTTCACCGCCGACAGCGATTTGCGTGGCTTAGGGGGCGACAATTTCAGTTCACGACAATCGAATCCGGGCAATGTCCAGGTGGGGAACCGGTTGTATGCGATTCCGCCGAATCAAAACGGTATAGGGCTATCGCCGAATTCCTTTGTTCCCAACGCAATCAATTTCCAGAACTTGAATGAAGGCCGGGATGCCACGGCCGGTGTACGGCGTCACAGCGGTTTCGTCTCGATGTCGCAATCGCTGGGCGATTCGTTGACATTGTCCGGTGACGCACTTTATTCGCGTCGAAAGACCGGCGCATTCCTGCAGCGGGTGGGTACACAGCTGAATGTTCCGGCGACCAATCCGTTCCGGGTCATTCCTGCTGGCGCCAGTCCCACGGGCAGATACACGGTGTACTACAGCCTCGGTGAGGACTTTGGAAATAGAACCCTCGATGTCGATGTCGAAACAACGAGTGCTTCCGTCGCGGCAAAGCTCGAGCTCTCGCCGAAGTGGGAAGTCAATGCTGCCCTATCCTATGCCACTGAAAAGTCACGGCAGATTCAGGGGAACGTCCTCAATACGGTCGCGATGAATGTCGCTATGGCCGATCCGAATCCCATGACTGCGTTCAATCCATTCGGTGAGGGCAGCTTTACCAATCGTGAAACGATCGATCGTATCCGCGGGTCCACACTCTTCGCCACGGACTCGGATATCCACGAGGCGAATGTCATTGCGTATGGCGGTTTGTTCGAGGGCCCCGGAGGAGAAGTGCGTCTGGCGATTGGAGCCGACTATCGCGAAATGAATCTGCAGGCCCGCAACCGCGCCCCCGAGGACATCATCGTTACGCATGGCCCGCTCTATGAGCGCTCTATCGCGGCAGCATTTGCGGAAATGCTGGTGCCGGTCGTCGAGAGTGGGCATGGTCCATCCGGCATCGAACAGCTACAACTCTCGATTGCCGGCCGTTACGACGACTACAGTGACTTCGGTTCGACATTCAATCCACGTTTCGGCCTGGAGTGGGCGCCCACAAACGGCATCTCCATTCATGGCACTTGGGGGAAATCCTTCAAGGCGCCTTCACTGTCCGACTTGGACGAGCGCGACAATCTCAGTTTCATCGGTCCGTTGCCCGATCCGGGCTCCTTGTCCGGTGACGGCATGTCGCCCGTGCTCATGGTGGCAGGGGGGAATTCGGAACTGAAAGCAGAAACTGCGGATACATGGACGGTCGGCGTCAGGTGGGTCTCGCAGAACGCGTCGAGTCCCACGCTAGACCTGTCGTATTTCAATTTACGCTTCAAGGATCGGATCCAGGCGCCGCCCGCAGGGGCGGCGTTCCTGGCTGACACCCTTCGCTACGGGGCGCTGACGATCCGAAATCCGACGGCAGCGCAGCGCGCAGAGATCTGCAGCAGGAGCACGTTCGAGGGAGCCACTGGCAACTGCCTGAACTCACCGGTAGCGGCGATCGTCGATACCCGATTCAACAATACCAGCATAACCACCACCCGTGGACTCGACCTGACGGGGGCGTGGGACATTGAAAGCGATTGGGGCCGCTTCGCGTTGACCGGAAGCGTCAGCTATGTTTTGGATTACTCTGAGGCGCAGACAGCGACTGCGCCAATCAGCGTTCTCGATACGGCGAGTCATCAGTTGCGCTTCATAATGCGCGATGGGATTTCATGGAGTAATGCAGGATTTGGCGCTTCGCTCAGTCTCAATTACGCCGGCGGCTATGTCGATACGATGAGTGTCCCGAATCGCGATGTCGATTCGCATGCGACGTTCGATATGCAACTGAGTTACGAAATCGATGCGATGAATTCGAGCTGGTTGGCCGGATGTTCTATCTGGTTCAGCGTGCAGAATCTGTTCGACGACTCCCCGCCTTTCGTAAATAACAGCACCGGCGTTGGTTACGACAGGGAGAATGCCGATCCTCTGAATCGATTCGTCAGTTTGCGGATGAGGAAAGATTGGTAGCGGCAGGAGTCGGGCTACGTCACTGCGCTTGCATCCTTGTTTATGTGGCGCCTGATCCACGCCTCGGTGCTTAGATGCTGCTGGAGGTCCAGGAAATTGTAACCGGGTAGTGATTTCTTTTCCGACAGGCAACGTTCCAGCTGTTCCCGATCCAGGTAGCCACGGCGGGCGAGTTCACCGTCTAGCATGAATGCCCGCAGGAAATGAATGTTGCTGCGGAAGATTGTGTGAGCGTGATTTTGAACTCCACCACCGCCCCGTCGACTTACTATGGCCGCGGGGAGGTCTCCGGCGAAAGCGCGTCGCGCCATCGCGCGGTCCCAGCCATTATCGAACAGCACGTAGCTTGGGATTCTCAGGCAGAGTTCGACGACAGGCTGGGACATCAAGGGTCGAACGCGTTCCAGTGCCAGGGGGTTGTCGAACTGATGGTAGAAATTCGCAGCAGTGCCAGTGCTGAAAATCTGCCGCCATTTCCAGATGCGTCGATCCCCTTGACCGGCCTTTGAAATGCGATCTTCGTGCAGGGCGCTCTGTGAGGCCGCGGTTTGCTGGCTCACAAGTGATTGTTGGCGAGTGTTTTCTGCGAGCCACTTGCTCTGCGACCGACGTTTGCGATCCCCCATTGCATGCCAGAACGTTGCGAGCAGAGACGTGCCTTCCAATCGAGCTGCATTCAGCGCAACAGTGGGTAACTCCGGCGTCAAGCCGTGGCGCCGTACATAGTCGGCCACCGAGTGTCCACATTCTCTGCGATAGAAAATGCCCTCGTTGCTCCCGGTAAATATTGCGCCGGCGCCTTGAAGATGCGCCTGGGCGACCTCGTAGTCCGCGTGTTCGATCGCATCCCGGTAGTGTCCAGGGTTGGGCGTCGAGGCGATTTTGAGGATGGATCTCAGATTGACCGCCTCGGGCCGAAGCTGCCTTTCGATGAGTTCGAAGCCCGCTTTGTCTGCGACCAGTCGTGCGTAGAAACGTTCATCGCCCTCAGCCTCGGTCGTAAAGTTATTGACGCACGTGACGGGCGTTCGTGCTGATGAGCGGCCCAGGATGACGGCGACGATGGATGAGTCCAGCCCACCGGATAACAAATGGAGTATGCCGCTGTACGCGGAGCCCCATGCATCGACGCATGTTTTCATTACGCTGCGAAGATATTCCGCGGCTACCCCCGGCTCTTCTAGTACTTCCAGCGCGCTGATGTCTGCCGGATCCCATAGGACTTGTCGTTGCATCCCGCTATCTCGATCTTCCCAGCCTTCGCCGGCTGGCACTTCAGAAATTCCCAGCAGGCCCGTCGCGTGAGATCGTAGTGAGTGCGACACGACGTGGCGTTCGACGTAGCTCCAATTGATCGGCGCCTTTGGCAGCCCGAGCGACGATAAATCTTCGAGGCGTGAAAACCAGATCTGCACGCCGCGGTGAGTAGTCTGGAAGCAGGGCAATGCTCCAGAAGGATCGCGAATCGCGATGTAACGTCCCGTTCTATGATTGCGAATGAATGCAACGTAGCGACCCCAGAAGCGGGCGACGAGATGCCTGCCCTGTGTCATGACGATTCTGCGGGTATCGGCGGCGTCGATGACAAGCTGTCGCTGTAGCGACCTGTCGGGCTCGGGCCAGCGGAAAAGGGTGCCAAGAACGGCGCCCTCTGCGTTGGGCAGCACGCAGGCGGTGCACGCGCTGCTCAATCCGGGCTTCTGGACGATGAGGATCCCGGGCGCCGCCAGCACGATCTGGAATTTAGGCAGCGATTTCAGCTCGGCCTGCAATTTTGCGGCTTCCTCGACAGGTGCGCCGTTCTCACTCCATGTGATTGCAATGTAACTGTACATGGCGCCTCCGGCCTTCAAACCCGCATGATCGGGGTATATCTGCGGATGCGGTCGAGTGGATCGTTACAGGCAATCTTGTCGAACTGCAGCCAGCAATGGGTTTCGAAAGGAGCGTTCCGAACGCCGAACACCCAGGTGGGATGGATTCGATAGCGGGACAGGAAATGCAGCAATGCAAGCGACTCAAACAGCGAATTGCCCCGAGAGGCAAAGAGAAAAGGGCGTAAGCGCCTGAATATTTCAGTCAGTTCTCGCAGCGTCGCGACATCCGGAATTCTGTAGGAAGTCGCGCGCTGCTGGATGCGTCTAGCTCTTGCGACGATGTGCTCAACAGACATGAGTCTGGAATTGACTAGAGCGAAGAGGACAGAGCCGAGAAATGCGAATCCATGCCCGATTCTTATTGTCGGAGGTGTAATGTCAAAGTCTTCCATCAATGCTGTCGACGGTAACTGCGTCGAAGCCGGCGCAGCATCCTTTCCGCGGTCGCCATCTTCGGTCAGCAGTTCGCTCTCCAGTAACTGGGCCAGAACATTCTTGTCGGGTGTGAGGCCTTTTATTCGACTTGCGATGCTTTCCGGCCAACCGCCTATGTTGCGGGCGATGGGTTCCCAGTAATCGCGTTCAAAAATGACATATTGATGACGTCTGAGATCCAGGATGATGACGTCCGGGCCGATGCCGCAGACGAAGGCGTGATTCGCAAGAAAATAGTGCATCGATCAGCATCCTTGCGTAATTAGATTTTCGTATGCATTCCTGCCTTGCAGTGTCTGCCATAAGACAAACGATCTGTATCGAATTGACAACTATATGGACGCCACATAGATGTGGCGACAAGCGAGGATGATTCGAGACCGGCGCCTGGTGGTGGCTCTGACCGGTCCTATAAAGAGCTGAATAAATTTTTGTGCCTGGAGAAATCGGGATCCTCCATTGGCGTCATCCTGCCGCGCCGAATGTTCACGATCCGACGCGGCAGGTATCCGAAATGAATTTCAGAAAAGCGGAAAGTCTTTGTCCCACGGGAAGTCGCCGCCGTCGGGCCAGAACAGGATAAGGGAGCCCTTGGTGCTGCGCTTCACCGTTCCAAGTTCAGACACAGCGAACGTTCGTCTGGATTTGCTGATTTTCATATGCCAATTTCCTGATTAAGAAAGTCGGCACAAATGTCGCTCAGAAAATATTTTCTAGAAACGTCGTTCCGGCAGAATGTCCAATACCTGTTGACTAGGCAATAGTAAGACTGAGATCGTTGTCAGTTATGCCTGGAATTTGCGGTGTATACGTATGTGCGATTACGTACATAACTCATTTGGCTGCGCCTTTGGCCGTCCTGCCCTGTCGGTGAATCCACGCTTCCGTGCTCACGTGATCCAGGATTTCGGTGAAATCCGTACCGGCCAGCGACTGGCGTCCGGACAGGCAGTTCTCCATTTGCTTACGGTCGAGAATACCGCGCCGTGCGAGTTCGCCGTCCAGCATGAACTCGCGCATGAACTTGAGATTGGTATTGAAGATACTGCGGACGTGATGCTGGATGCCGCCTTTGCCGCGACGGTTGACGATGGCGGCGGGAAGGTCCGGTGAAAATGCCTTGCGGGCGAGCGAGCGATCCCAACCGTTCTCGACCAGCACGTAGGTCGGAATTTTCAAGCACAACTCCACGACGGGTTGCGACACGAGCGGCGGCACGCGCTCCAGCGCCTGCGGTTGATTGAACTGGTCGTAGAAGCTCGGCGGCGTCGATGTCGTGGCAATCTGCATCTGCTTGCCCGGAGGCACGTGGACGCTATTGGCGACCTCGAACCGTGCGTACAGAAACTCGCTGTGCGAAGCCATGGTTGCCGCGCTCACCAGCGTCTGCTGGTTGGCGTATTCGACTGCCGAACTGCGGCGAGCGCCGGGTCGCCGATCTGCATAGGCGTGCCACAGAACGGAGAGCAGGGAGCGGCCTTCCAGGCGCGCGGCGTTCAATGCAACGGCCGGCAGGCGCGACGTGATTCCATGACGGTGCACGTAGTCGGCGACCGAATAGCCGGCCTCGGCGCGGTAGAAGATTCCGTCGCCACCGCCACCGGTGAACACCGCGGTTGCTCCGCATCGCTGTGCCTGTTCCAGTTCGTAGGCGGCGTGCTCGATCGCATACTGGTATATCCAGGGACTCGGCGTGGCAGCGATGTTCAGGATCGAGCGCATGTCGATCGACCGCGGCGTGCGCTGTTTTTCTATCAAGGAAAGACCGGCTTTTTCGGCGACGACACGCGCATAGCGGCGCTCGTCACCTTCCGTGTCGGTGGTGAAATAGTTAAGGCACGTCACCGGGGTTCGCGTCGGTGTCTTGCCCAGCAGGGTGGCCACGATGGATGAGTCCAGCCCTCCGGAGAGCGCATGCAGTACGCCGCTGTACACGGAGGCCCATGCATCGACGCATGCCTGTGTCACCGATCGCAATCTGTGCGCAGCCTCGGTGGAGTCTTCGATGGCGTCGGTGTTGCTGATGACACCTGGATCCCAGGTTACCTTGCGCCTGATTTCCGTGCCCGCGACCTCGCAGCTCTCTCCCGCCAGCACTTCGTGGACTCCGCTCAAGCCGGTCTCATGTGTTTTCAGCAGGCCCGCAGCGACGTGCTTCTCGACGTAGGCCCAGTTGATCGTTGGCTGCGCAATGCCCAGTGGCGCCAGATCTTCAAGTTGCGAAAACCATATCTGCACGCCGCGATGGGAGGTGCGGAAACAGGGGAGCATGCCGGTCGGATCGCGTGTAACCACGCAGCGATTCGTCATGGGCGCACGGATGAACGCGACGTAACGGCCCCAGAAGCGGGTCATGAGGTACCTGCCTCGCGATTCGACGACCCGGTTGGCTTCATCGGGCGGCAGCGATAGTTGCCGTTTCGCTCCGCCGTAAACGGTGGGCCAGGAGAACAGCGTGCCGAGAATGACGCCGCCATCGTCAGGCAGCACGCAGGCGTCACATGCACTGCTCAAGCCATCTTTTTGAGCCACGTAGAATCCGGGCAACGAGCAGACAGTGCGGAAATCCTGCAACGAGCCCACCTGCCGCTGCAGATCGGCCGCGACGGCGGCCCGTTCGCTGTTGCCGTCGCGTGCATCCCAGGTCAGCACGATGTAACTGTACATTGAGGCTCCGGCGTTCAGACCACCATGATCGGTGTGTAGCGGCGAATGTGATCGAGGGGGTCGTTGCAGGCGATCTCACCCAGCTGCAACCAGCAATGAGCGCTGAAGGGCGCGGTGTGCACGCCGAACACCCAGGTGGGATGGATGTCGTAGCGCGCCAGGAAATTCAGCAGCGCCAGCGATTCGAGCAGGCAATGACTGCGCGAGGTGAGCAGCATCGGTCGCAGTCGGCGGAAGACTTCGGTCAGGTCGCGCATCGCGGCGGGGTCGCCCGCTATGGCGTGCGTTTGCCTGGTCCGGCGAATGGTGCTGACCACTTTCTCTATGGGCTGAAAGCGCAGCCGAAAGCGAGCGGCGCACACCGAGAGGATGAACGAGACCACGTGGCCTGCCCGGATGCGGGGCGGCTGCACTCTGAAATCTTCGATCAGTGAGGTGGACGGCAATTCCATGGCCGCAGGCGTCGCGTCCTTGCCCTGGTCATCGTCCACCGTGAGCAGGCCGCTATCCATGAGTTGCGCCAGTGCGTTTTCATCGGGCGCAGGCGGTGGGCCGGAGGGTTCCAATTCGAGCGACGGCCAGCCGCCGATGTCCCTGGCGATGGGGTCCCAGAAATCGCGTTCGAACGCGACATACCGGTCGTGTTTCAGGTCGAGGACGACCACGTCCGCACCGACGGCGCAGACGAAAGCGTGCTTGGCCAGAAAATAGCGTGGCATCGGCGTCGTCATCCTAGGCAGGACAGCGGAAATTCTGGCCAAGCGGCCAGCGCTACCATCGAACGCGAGATCAAAGCATGGCGAAGGATTCGCCATGCAGGTGTGTGATTGGGCGGTGCGTCCCGCAAATCACTTTTTACTGGTAACTCATTCGGGAGCGATCAGCCCCAGAACCAGTCCTTGCTGAAGGGTGGGTCGCCAGCATCGTTATACATGTACATGTCCTGGCCCTTGGTGAGCCTGCTCACCGAGCCCAGTTCGAGCATTCTGAATGTGCTCTTGCCGCCTTTGCGTGTGTTCCATAGCTTACGCATGGTCATATCTCCGTTGGCCGTGTGAAGGAAAGATGCATCGATTGTACGAGCGGACGAGATGCGAAAAACTTGCATGCTTTACGACTCGCCACATCCTGCTCGCGGCAGTGTCTCCAAAGGAGGACACCGCCTTCTGTAAGACAAACTACTCTTGCAAACTTGCCAAGTATTTGGCACGTAGTCAAAGCAGGCAGCGATGTTTAGCAATGCTAGATGCGGGCGACAAAATTTTGACTCTTTGCGTTCGCGTTCTGCGCTGGCGCGTTGCCGGCTTCGCCGGGAGACCCGCGCTCCCGCTCCTACGTGCGCTCTCCCGAAACCGGGAGAGGTGAGAGAGGTGTTATTTCTCGATTCTGTATTCGACACCGGCGCGCGTGTCCTTAGGGCCGCGTTCCGCCTGGATGGCGATACTCTCTTTGAGTTTATAACGCAGCGTCACCACTTCACCGGGCTGAAATAATCCTATGCCATAGCTCAAATATAAACGTGGCGACAGGTACTGGCCGACGGTGAACGCCGAGCCGCCGATGGCGTCGCTGTCCTTGATGCCGACTTCATCCACGCCGAGCCGGCCGCCGATCTTCTTCGCAAGTAATCCTCCAGCGGCACTGCCCAGGGAACGGGCCGCAGTCTGCAATGCATCGCCTTCGCCGCTGCCGGAGCCGACTTGGTCGAGCGGCTTGCCGGTGACCAGGTAGGCAAGGGCGTTGGCCTGTCCCATCGGTGGATCCGAGAACACCACGAGTTGCGGATTCTGCGCACTACCGGTGATGCGCAGTCCCGCATTCACATCGCCGACGGTGCGGACTGCGACGATGTTGAGTCGTGGATTATCGATCGGCGTTCCCGCGAACAGCAGCTGCCCTTGCTGTACCGTGAGATCCTGTCCGTACGCTTTGTAGGTACCGGCAACGCGGATTTCGCCCGATCCAGTGGTGGGTGCTCCAGGCCGTTCGCGCACCAGCAACTGGCCGCTCAGCTTGGCTTCCAGGCCGAAGCCCGTCAGGTCCACCTTCTCGCCAAGGATGACGTCGATCTCGGCAACCAGCGGCGTCGCTTCGGCAGCAACTTCTTCCGGTGTCTGCGCTTCGATGACGATCACATCTTCGGAGCTGCGCTGTACGCGCGTGCCACGTGGCAGCTTTTGCAGATTCACCGTAGCTTCCGGTACGACGACTTTGCCAGTGAGCGACATTTGCTGCGTGGTGCGTGCGAAGTTCAGGTCCGGCGTGATCAGCACCCGTGCACCGGGAATGTCGGCCGCCAGGAAACGATTGCCATGAATGTCGATCTTCGCTTCGCCGGCGTTGGTGGCAGTGCCATTGAAGGTGAGTTTGCCGCCACCGGAGTCGACGCCGCCTTCGATGGCGAACTGTCCATCGGCACGAGGCGTCACGGCGACACGACCTTCTTTCAGTTTCAGGCCGAGTTCGGGAAGGTCCGCCGCGAACTGCTCGATCGCCAGCGCGCCGGAGATCTGCGGCTGATCCAGCGTCCCGTCTACCGTCGCGTGCAATTCCAATCGCCCGTGCACGTTGGCAACCTGCGGCGCCACCGCTTCGAGGACAGCAATGCTCGGAAGCGCTGCCTTTGCCGATCCATGAAGGGATGTCGAAGCAGTGCCGAGGCCGGCCAGTGCCACGTCGCCCGATAACGATCCACTCTCGTCCAGTGCGGCGCTCACCTTCAGGGTCGCGGCTTCGCCATTCAAATCCGCCGACAGCAATAGATTCTGATACGTGAGCAGCATGGCCGGCGCAGTCGTCGCCGCGCCCGCGGCTTGAGCTACCTTGCCGGACGGTGAGCTCAATCGTGCCTGGCCGCTGAGTTTGCCTTGCGCCGAGCGTTGCACATCGCCGTTGCCTTCGAGAATGCCCTCGATATCCACCGGCAGTGCGCCGGGAACCAGTGCATTCGCTAACGCGAGCGGCACATGCTGCAAAGAATACGTTGCGTGCATGGAGCTGTCCGGTTCGAGATTGCCGGCGACGCAAAGCCGGATGTCGCGATCGGCGAAGCAGGACTGGGACACGCTCACCGCATTCTTCGCATAACGAACCTGCGCCGGCGCCTGCAAAGTCAGCTTCGCCGCGTTGGCCAGATCGAGAACCAGTTGTTGAACTGTGCCGCTCCATGCATCGCCTTGCAGCGAGCCTTGTACCGCCAACTGCGTGGCGAGCGGCTTGCCGTCGGCCCGCAGGGTCAAGCGATGATCCGCTGCCGCGCCATCCAGAGTGGCGTTGAACTTGTCGAAACGAAACCCGGCAGCGGCGATGTTGGTGAGATCGAGCTGCACCGATCCATTGGGCGTTTGAGGATCGGTGACCTTCACATTCACGTCAAGCGAATCGGCGCTCATGTCCGCCAGTCGCAGAGCGTTGCCCTGCGCTTGAGCGGCGATCTGGATCGCCGGCCACTGACCGGTGGCCGCGATGCGAGCCTGCAAGGTACCGCTGGCGTCGGGAATCCAGTCCGCCAACGTTGCGACCTGCGCCGTTGCCACCGCATTCATGGAGGCATCGTCACGTGTTGCGTCTATGCGTATGGTGCTGCTACCGGACCGCAGGTCGAGATTACCGGCGAGCAACATGCCCGGCTTCAACGTGAGATCCGCACTGCCACTGAGTGCACGATTGCGCAGGCGACCGCGCAATTGATCCAGCTTCAACGTTGCGCCGGGTCCCTTGTCCGTCAGCTGTCCCGTGGATGCGAGTTTGAAATCCAGATTGCCGCTCCATGCCGCAGCGAAGGCGCCTGGGTCGAAGTTGCGCGCGTTGGCATCGATGGACCAGCCGATCTGCGGCTTGAGTGTCAGGTCGCCGGTGGAAGAGAGGCGGCCCTTGGGTTGAATCACATCGAGACGCTCCAGCCTGATCTTCTGGTCGGTGCCCTGCAGGTCGAGTTCGATGTTGGCGATGCGCTTATCGGGCCCGAGGCTCAACGCACCCTTGGCGGCGTAGGCTGCCGCGCTGCCATTGAAATCGATGTGTCCCTGCGTATGCAGCACCTGCCCGGCCAGCTGTTCGGGAATGTCGAAATCTTTCCAGTCGAGTGCGAGTTCGGCGCGCACTGGCTCGACATCGGTGATGACTTTGCCGCCCGCGTTCAAGGTGCCCTTGCCTAACTTGACTATGCTGGTGAGATCGATGCCGTGAGCGTTGGACGCCACGGCAAGCGATTCCAGCGTCACTTGCTGTCCGTTGATCGTGACCCGTCCCGCAAGATCGGCACGCTCGAGCGTGCCTTTGCCGTCGAGCGTCGCGCCAATCGTCTCGAATGAGGAGTCGGGCAGCAACGCTTCACGCGGATCGAATTCGGGGACGCGCAGCGCGACGGTCCACGACAGTGCAGGGGACTGGGAGATCGTCGCGTTCGCCGTGGCCTGCAGAGGTGAGACCAGTTGCAGATCTATCTTGCCGGGCCCCGAATCGGCATCCGCATGCAAGGTGCCTGCGTATTCCAGTTCGCCTGCGCGCCAACGAAAACGTCCAGCGCCTTTGCCCTGGATGATTCCTTGCTGACGGACATTACCGGCGAAATGCACTTCGCCCTGCGTCGCTTTGACATCGAGCTGCGAGATTGCAATACCGGCCGCACCCGTCCAGCTTGCTGCGACATCGGCGCGAGTGATGCTTACCAGCGTCGCGCCTGCTTTGCGCACGTTGATATCGCCGGCGCCCAGACGCTGCACGACGATGTCGATGGGCGCCTGCAGGCTGAACGGTTCATCGTCTTCGGACGGCTTCTCCGACAGCGCTACGTCTATGCCGTCGAGTGTCGCCGAATCGATTTGTACAGTTGCGTGCAACAATGAGCGCAATGCCACATCGACATCGATGGCGCGCGCAGAGAGTTCGAGGCCGTTCACCGCATCCTTGTAATGCAGGCCCCGCATCGACAGCGGTCCCGCAATCGTCCCC
Source organism: Steroidobacteraceae bacterium (assembly GCA_040509875.1). GTDB lineage: Bacteria > Pseudomonadota > Gammaproteobacteria > Steroidobacterales > Steroidobacteraceae > Steroidobacter. Next base: position 75,260 of record JBEVKB010000123.1, read on the forward strand.
TCGACGCTTTGAATCGCCAGCTGTTCGTGCATCGCCTTTTCGAGCATGCCGACGAGCCAGCGCGTTCCCGGCTGCGTATTCAACGTCCACAGAATGACTGCCACCAGCAATGCCAGCACGCCGAGGATTGCGAGCGCACTCCAGCGCAGCCAATGCATAGCGCGGTTCATAGATCGGGTCCGATGACGATGTGGATACGCAACGAGTCCTTGAGCTCAGTCACCACCGGCTTGGCGAGATCGACCCGCACCAGGCCGACGGGCGAGCGCCAGCGCAATCCGACGCCGACGGCGACATTGGCGTTGAATTCCGAACTGAACGCATCGCCGGCGTCCACGAACAATGCACCACCCCAGCTGCGCACGAAGTAGTGCTCGTATTCGGAGCTCGCCGAGACCAGGTACTTGCCGCCGATCACGCCGCCGGTGCTGTTGGTCTCGCCGATCTGCTGGTAATCGAAGCCGCGCACCGAGCGGTCGCCACCGGCGAAGAAGCGCAGTTCCGGCGGCAGGGCATCGAAATCCTCCACTGCCATGGCGCCGAGCGCGCCGCGAAAAATCGCTCGTGATTTCTGGCTCACGGGCTGTACCCATTTCGCTTCGGCTCGCAACTGTACGAGGGTGGTGTCGCTCAGCGGACTTTCTGGCGCCGCTCGCAACGCGTACAGCAAGGAATAGCCGCGCGTAGGAAATAGCAGATCGTCGGCGCTCTTGCGGGTGAGTTGCGCTTCGGCATAGAGCAGGCTCGAAGATCGCTGTTCATCCGCGATCTCGAAATCGCCATTGAGATATTGCAGGCTGAGCGTGCGCGTGTAGCCATGCCAGCGATCGAGTGTTTCGGAAGCACTGAGTCGCGCTGTACGCGAAGTGCTGGTGTCCGTCTCTTCGTCGCGATAGCCGGACGCAAACGTGTAATTGCGGTTGCGTTCGCCGGGTCGCGGAATGCGGTAGTTGACGCTGTACTCCTGCAATTTCTGCGCGTACTGGATCTCCGCGCCGGCCTTGTGTCCCATTCCATTCAACCAGCGACGCTCGACACCCAGTTCGCCGCCCGGGCCGGTGTCGGTGCTGAGATAAGCTTTCGCCGTGTACACCGTGCGTTTCGCGGGAATGAGCAGCGCCTCGACCGGCACCTCGCCATTCGCTTTTTTCTCGATATCCGGCTGTATGGACACCGTGGAGAAATAATCCGCATCGACGAGACGCTGCTGCAGGGTGAGCAGTTGCTCGGTGCTGTAGTAGTCGCCGCTCTTCCACGGGATGTAGCGTCGCAGGAAATCCTCGCCGAACTGCGACTTGGTGAATTGCACGGCGCCGAAGCGGTAGCGCTCGCCGCCATTCCACGACAGGTCGATGTCGGCGGTGTTGGCTGCACGACTCACCGAGACCTGGTGCTGCTGCAGGGTCGCATCGAAGAAGCCCGCGGACTTCAATGTTCCGTCGATGCGGCCCTTGCTGCCCTCGTACACGCCATGATCGAGTCGCTCGCCGGTGCGCGGCAGGAACTCCGCGATAGCTGTCTTCACCTCGCGAAGTTCTGCTCCCACGCCGGTGACAGTCACGGATTCGTCCTTCACGATCACGGGCTCGCCGCGTTCCACCTTGAACACGACACGCTGCTGGGCCTTGTCGTCTGGACCGAGCGCCTGTCCGACGACGTGCGAGTTGTAGTAGCCATACGGTTCGAGGGCTTCGCGGATCTGCTCCTGTCCGCGTTGCATCAGTCGTTCCACCTGGACCGGCGACACGTCGCGATCCGCATACTGTTCGAGTTCCAGGCTCGCGCGAGCAGCGGCCCGCAGGTCGTCATCCAGTCCCTCGATGTCGATTCTGACGCCGGCAGCGCCCTGGCTCGACCAAAGCAGGCCCGACCACAGCAATAGCGGCAACAGCAGGCGAGGGGAAACGGAGTGGGGCTGCGGTGGTCGGTTGGGTGGGTGATCGGCGGACAGCTGCATCCCTTCCGAATGCAGTAGGGCGGCGACGGTTCCGGAGTCGGGCAGATTAAGCGGGAGAGTTTCTCGCCAGGGGCGCAAAGCACGCAAAGGTAAGAACAAAATGGCCGGGCCACATCCCTCCTGCCATTCATTCCGCGTTTTCTTCCTTGGCGAGAACTCTTACTTCCGGTCCCGCAAACGCCTAGCGGTTCACTATCTTTCGCCTCGCAGCGCCGTAGAGTAGGTTCATCCTCAACGACTGGCAGGCCTGTGCGATCATGACCGACCCCTCTCCCCGCTCCGGCAGTGGGGTTCTGTATCTCTACCGGCAGCTCTGGGCGCAGGCCTACGGCAAACGCCGCATGCTGGTCGGGTCGATGGCGTTGCTGGTCGCCGCGCAATGCATTCTGCTGGGTGTTCCTTACGTGGCGGGTCGGGCAATCAATACGCTCCAGACCCGAGGCGGCGAAGGGCTCGGCGAAGCCGGGATCTGGCTCGCACTGGTGCTGGGTCTCACTGCGTCCAGCTGGATGCTGCACGGGCCCGGACGGATTCTCGAACGCAACGTCGCGTTGACGGTGCGCCGCCGGATCGCCTCGTCACTCGCCGAACGCCTGTTGGTGCTGCCGTTGTCGTGGCACGAAGCGAATCACTCGGCATCGACCGCGCATCGCGTCCAACAAAGCGGTAACGCCTTGTCGGCGTTCGCGCAGAGCCAGTTCATCTATCTCAACAGCGTGGTGCGGCTGATCGGCCCGGTGATTGCGTTGTGGTGGCTGGAACCCACAGTCGGCATGGTCGCGGTCGGCGGCTTCATCGTGATCTGCCTGTCGGTCATGGGCTTCGATCGCGCGATGATCAAGCTGGCGCATCGCGAGAACGATGCCGAGCGCCGTTTCTCCTCGGCGTTGATCGATTCGCTCGGCAACTCGACGACGCTGTTCGCACTGCGCCAGTCGAGGGGCGTCATGGCGTTGTTGCAACGTCGGCTCGAAGCGGTGTTCGAACCTCTCAAGCGCGCGATCGTTCTCAACGAAGCCAAGTGGTGCACTGTCGATGTCGCCAGCAAAGCGCTGAGCTGCCTGCTGGTCGCCTTGTTTTCGTGGCTGGCCGTGCGACATGAGCAGACTGTCGGAACCAAGACGCTGATGCTGGGCAGCCTGTACATGGTGTGGGAGTACGCGCAGCAGGCCGGTGGCGTCATCTCCGCCGTCGCCGCACATTTTCAGACCTTCGCTCGACAGCAGGCCGACTATTCGAGTGCCGACTGCATACGCGACGCACAGCCCGGGCCAGTGGAGCCGCCGTCGTCCACTGTCGGCTCGATCATGGGCTCGAACTGGCAGCGCTGCGACTTGCGGGAAATCGTTTTCCGTCACGACGCCGCACGCAGTTCGGCGCCGACACTCGATCACGTGTCGTTGTCCCTGCAGCGAGGGCGGCGCTATGCGTTGATTGGCTCCAGCGGCTCCGGCAAGAGCACATTGCTGCGCGTCCTGGCGGGACTCTATGAAGCCGAGCGCATCGTCGTCGATCAGAATGACGGGCCCGCGATCGTGTCTACACTCGAAGCCAGTCGCTTCCTGCGCGCCACGACGACGCTGATTCCCCAGGACGCGGAAGTCTACGAAGGCACGCTGGCTGAGAATCTCGGCCTGTGCGAATCGGTGAGCGGTCCGCCATCGCGCGATGACTTCGGCCGTGCGCTGACGATTTCATGTGCGAGCGATTTCGTCGACGCCGAGGCGGCGTTGGGTGCGAGCGTATCCGAACGCGGCGCGAATTGGTCTGGCGGACAACGCGCGCGTGTTGCTCTGGCGCGCGGCATCCTGGCCGCACGGGACAGCTCCTTGGTGCTGCTCGACGAACCGACAGCGACGCTGGACCCGAACACCGAGGCTCGCGTCTACGACAACCTGTTCGCTACATTCAGCGACGCGTGCCTGATCTCGTCCGTGCACCGCCTCAACCTGCTCGAGCGCTTCGATGAAGTGCTGGTCATGCACGACGGACGCCTGGTGGCGCAGGGACCGGCATCGGTGCTGGCAGCGACGTCGCCGGATTTCCGCCAGTTGCTTGCCGCCCATCGCAAGGTCGCTGCCGAGGACGCGCCCGCAGTTGCTTGATAGAGAGAGGGATCTCTCGCAAAGGACGCAAAGAGAAGAATAAAAATGACCGTGAAGGCCCGGCCCGTTCCTATTTTCCTACCTTGGCGTGCTTTGCGAGCTTGGCGAGAAACTCCGGACTCTCGTGCAGAAGCTGCTTTGCGGTAGACTCGAGCGCGCGTTACTGTCATCGGCGCTGCTGTCCAAAACAAAGATTCCGCATGCATCAACTGGGCACTGAACTCGGTCGCTTCGTCGGCGGCTCCATCGATGGCAAGCAACTGCGCGCCGTCTTCAGTGACTACCTCGCAGACAATCCCGAACAGAGCCTGATGGTTGCCGGCTGGCTCAAGCAGAGCGTCGAAACCGGGCGACTGTCCGCTTCGGTTTGGGTGTTGTTGCACGATCTGTTCGAAGAGCGGACGCCTGCTGCGGCGGAAGGGCCCGGCGGCATCACCCGCGTCGTGGTGGACCCGCCTGCGCGACGTGCATCGAATACTCCGGCGGCCGCCGACGAAGAGCTGACCCGGCGACAGACGGATCCACCGCAGGTCGCAACGATACGGCACGCCGCACGTCCTGCGGCCCAGACGTCCGGCCCGCTGCGCACGGGAATGGTCGTACGTGAACGGTTCGTCCTGATGGAAGAATTGGGCAGCGGCGGCATGGGCAAGGTCTTCAAGGCGCGCGATCTGCGTCGCGAGGAAGCACAGGACCGCAATCCTTTCATCGCGCTGAAAATCCTCAAGGCCGAAGTCAGCGCGCATCCGGATTCGTTCATGGCCCTGCAGCGGGAAGCGCGGCGTGCCGGCAGTCTCGCCCATCCGAATGTCGTCACCGTCTACGACTTCGATCGCGACGGCGATCGCATCTACATGACCATGGAATACCTGGAAGGTCGCCCGCTCGACTCATGGTTGCGCAGCGAATACGCCAACGGCATTCCACTGGCGCAAGCGTGGCCCATCGTCAAGGCCATCGGCGCGGCGCTGGAATGCGGGCATCAGAAGCGGATCGTCCACTCGGACTTGAAGCCCGGAAATATCTACGTCTGCAACGATGGCGTGGTGAAAGTGCTCGACTTCGGCATTTCACGATTGGTGCGGCCCACCGACGGCAAGACCGACGAAACCATTTTCGATCCCGGCAAGCGCTTCGGCGGACTGACTCCGGCGTATGCCTCGCTGGAAATGTGGACGCACGATACGCCGGATCCTCGCGACGATATTTATGCACTCGCCTGCGTGACGTACGAACTGCTCACAGGGAAGCACCCGTTCGGCCGAGCGTCGGCGCGCGATGTGAAGGAGAAGAAATTAACGCCCGTGCGGCCACCCGGACTGACGCGGCCGCAGTGGGAAAGTATTCGTAAAGGGTTGGCGCTGCATCGGGCGCAGCGCACGTCCACCGTCCGGGAATTTCTCCAGGAACTGGAGCCGCGCAGCGTCTGGAGGCGGCATGCGTTGGCGTTGACGAGCGGGGCAGCGGTGGTGGCTATCGCCGCTGTTGTGATTGGCGCCAGGTACTATCGCGACGCTGTCGAAGATTCGACCATGGAGATCATGCAGTGTGCGCAGATCATCAAGCCTGCGGTGGTGGATGCGTCGACTGCACCGGCGGCGCTCACGCCACAACGGCGGCAGGAGATAGAAGAGAACCTGCTGCTGGCAAATGACTATCTCGCCGATGCAAAGCCTGATACACCGTTGGACGATCTGAAGTCGATGTTGAGCGATGGGCCCAACAGCGTCATCGATATTCTGGACAGCGTGCTAGCTTCGGATCCTAAGCAGGCGGAGGCGCTGAAGATGAAGTCGAAGGTGGCGGATATCTACGCGTCGCGCGCGAAGAAATTGCTGGATGAGAATCGGACGACGCAGGCGCTGGAGCTGGTTCGCTATGGGCGCAACGTGGTGCCATCGAGCCAGGATCTGTTTCGGTTGGAGCAGCGTGTTTGTCGGGCCGATGCGGTGAAGAAGGCGGCGGTGGGGAAGATTTAGCTGAGCTTGGCTGTCGAGGGCGCCTACGGCGCGAGAACCCCCTCTCCGGCGCACAGTGCCGGTGAGGGGTTCTCGCGAGGAACGAGCCCGCGATAGCGAAAGCGCATCCGCTAAAACGCCCCGCGAATCCCCAACGCAATCGAATTGCTCTTGAGATTCTCCGCCCCAATCAACGCCTCGTAATACACATACGCCTGCGTGCGTTGGGCGAACGTCGCCGACAGCCCCACGCCGGCAACGCCGAAATCCGACTCCGCCGCGTCGCTGGAGAACGCGAAGCACGAAACACAGTCCGTGGTGTTCGAATTCAGATCTTCCTGATTCTCCAAAGCATACTTCGCACGCAGCGTGCGGGCGTCATCCTCGAACTCATGGTGCCACTCTGCCCGGAAGCTGGGAGTAACCACACCGAAGCTCTTGCTCACCGGCCGCGACAGCGCAACGCCTACGATGGACTTGGTCGACTTGATGCTCTGGTCGTCGTAAGCAATGGCCAACCCGCCATTGGCGAATGAGTCGGACTCGGTATAACCGTCGATGTCGACATCGCGGTAACTGCCGCTGAGCGATGGCGTAATGTCCCAGCCGCCGATGGCGAAGTCCTTCGACAGCGTCAGTCCCAACGCCACATAGCTGCCATCGGGACTACCCTTGAACGTGCGACTGGCGCCGCAGATCGGGCTGCAGTTGGGATTCAACGAGGTGTATTGCGCGCGGCGGGTGAGATCCGAATCGAGTGAGCCGTAAGTGCCGATGCCGCTCAGGGAGACACTGTCACCGAAATAGGCGCCGAACACCGAACCGCTGACCCCTTCGACCTTGACGTCGCCACCGCTGACCAGCGTGTTCTTGTCGAAGTCGGCATTGTAGCGGTCGAAGCCCAACGAGAAGCCCAGCACGGCCGAACCGAAATTGTAGTCGGTGCCGGTGGAGACGCTCACCGAATCGAAATCGAAGCCGTCTTCGCTCGCGGTCTGGTCATGATCGCCGAAGCCATAGCTGCTCTCGACGAACCATCCGAGACGACGATCGACATTCTGCGCATCGGCCGACGCTCCCGATCCCAGGCGTCCGGCATTCGGATTCGCCGCGTAGATCTCGCGATTGGGGTTTACCTCGTCGACTGCAGCGACGCGGCCGCGAGTGGCGGACGAAACGCCGCCCAGGCGCAACGCATTCAAGCGACCGCTGATGTTGGCGAACTGGCCGGCGGAGACCTGCGTCGACAACGATCCCTGCGCGGCGATTTCCTCGCCGGAAACCTGCTGCAGGGCGCCCAGCAATTGACTGGCGTTTGTGTAACCGAGCGTGCGTCCAGTGGAGGCCACGCCAGTGTTGAGCGCGGTGGCCGTCACTGCCATTTCGTTACAGCGCATGAATAGGTCCCGCTTCGCAGTGTCGACGGGAAGCTGCACACCGCCTTGGCCGGCGAGACTCTGGCAGGTGTACTGCACGGCGCCCGCAATCGAGCGTTGCAGGTTCGTCGCGCCGTTGGCAGGAGCGGCAACGAAGGTATCGAGCGGGCCGCTCGCCCGTGCGGTCTGTGCCAGGACCGGTGTGGCACTGACGATTGCTGCCAGTCCTAAGCTGCCTGCAACAATCGTTCGGTAACTCGTGATCATCATTCTCCCCTTGGTGTTATTCGAGCAGTTCGAGTGCGCCGCAGCCCGGCTCAATACACGCCGGCGACCTTTGCCGGCTCCGCGGTGGGCACGAAAAAGAAATCGCCGACATCGTGATTGGCGTCCTGCAGCGTCGAGTAGGTGGGCCGCTGTTCCTGGCCGTTCTTTCCCACTGGCACCGGCTCGCGCAGCATGCGTTCGCTCAAGGCGTAAGACAGCATTTCACCGCTCATCACGTTGACGTTCTGGCGCAGCACCTGCAGGAAGTAGCGGGCGAACAAGGAGTGATTCCTGTCCCCGGCGCTGTCCGCCACCGGTGTGATCTCACCGGAGGTCAGCACCATGCGTGCCTTGCGATTCCATTGCACCCGCAGCCGCGTCTCGTTGAGCTGGCGGCCGATGGTGGTGGTCTTGGGATGGGTGATGGCGCCGGAGAAGCAGGAGTCGGCCACCAGCAGCACGTGCTTGGCGCTCATGTCCTTGATCTTGGCGCGGATGTGATCCGCTTCCAGCCAGCCGGCGCGAGTATCGGGATTGGCTTCCACGCCAAGCCAGAAGGCGCGCTCGGGAGAGCCATCGACTGCGCCGTGGCCGGCGTAATAGATCAGCAGGTTGTCGGCTTCGCCCAGGTTCAGCTTCTGCTGATGCAGGGCGGTCATGATCTGGTCGCGCGTAGCGTCGATGAGCAACTGCACGTCGAAGCCATAGCGCTGCTGCAGGAGTTCGGCGACTTCGCGCGCATCGTTCGAAGGCGTGTCGAGACTTTCGTAGTTCCGATAGTTGCTGTTGCCTATGATCAGCGCATGGTCCTTACCGGGCGTGAGGCTGCGGAACTCGCTCAGCGACGCCCGCATGGGATCGAGTCGACTGTCCGCCGAACGCATTTTCGGCTCGCTGGCCGCGGCATTGCTGGCCAGTTTCGGCTGCGGCACCGACTTCGCCATGGCGCTGAATGTCTTCGATTGTTCTTCGAGGCGCGTTTCGAGCCTGTCTATTTCGGCGCTCTTGGCTTCCAGGTCCTTGCTGCGCAGGTCGAGATCCTTGGCTAGGAAGGCCACCTGCATTTCGTTGGCCTTCTTGTTGGCGGCGAGTTCGCGTTGCAACTGGTCGCGCGCCTTCGCCAGCGCGGCCATCTCGGTCGCCTTCTCCATCTGCATGCGTTCCAGGCGTTCGCGCTGTTCGTTGAGTTTGGATTGCGCCAGCCGCAACGATTCGCGGGCCCGGGATGCCTCACTCACCAGGCTCTGGGAATCTTTCTCGCGCATGTCGCGCAGGCGATTCACTTCGTTGCGCAGTTCGCCGGTTTCGGATTCCAGCGCCGACACACGCAGCAGTTGCTTCGCTAGTTCCCGCTCGCGGGCCAACACGGTGGCCGCCGCATTGTCTTTTGTTTGCGCAGTGGCGCGTTCCAGCGCCTCGCGATCCGCCAGCAGTTGTTCGACTTCGCTGCGATACCGAGTGCGTACCGCGCCGAGTTCCTGTTGTGAGCTGATGAGCCGTTGCTCGGCCTGGACAGCACGTGCGCTGAGAGAGCGGTTGTTGGCCTGTTCTTGGGCCAGCATTTCGCTCAGTCCGGAACTCGAGGTCTGAGAGGAGGCGAGCTGGCTTGCGAGTTGCGATTGCTGCTCCTGCAGTTTCGCCGTGAGCTGTTGCGTCTGTGCTTGTGCGACGCGCAGTGTTTCTTCGCGAGTCGCCAGGGCAGCATTGAGTTCCTTGACCTTGTTGCTGTCTCCGCCGCCGGAGTTTTTCGCTGCCTGTAGTTGCTCGCGCAGATCCAGCATCGCCGTTTCTGCTTTCGCCAACTGGGCGCGGCTGCGGAACACGGCATTGTTCGTGTCTTCCAGTTCGCCGCGCAAGGAATCTAACTGCGTGTTCGAAGCATCCAATTGCTCGCTCAGCGCGGCAATCCGTTGAGCGGCTTCTTCTTTCGCGGCGGTGATCTTCCATGAGTAGTCCAGTTCGTCGCCGAGGCCGGCGGCCTGGCGCTGCAGGTTGAGCGCCATCTTCGTATCCTGTGGTACGCCCAGGCCTTGTTCGTACATGTAGCCCAGTTCCTGGATGGCGGACGAATAGTTCTGCTTCGCTGCAAGTTGGTACCACTGCGCGGCCTTGGTGTAATCGGTGGATACACCGCTCATGCCATTCGCATAAATGCGCGCGACGTAATACTGGGCTTCTGCCTGGCCTTGCTCGGCCAGAGGCAGCCAACGCTTGAGAGACAAAGTGCCGCTGGACAGATCGCCAAGCGTGTATTCACCACCGCGGGCGCGGCAGTCGACGGCGGAGAGGCGACGCAAAGTGCCCGGCGTCATATAAGTGCGCTGGCCGCCGAGCTTCTGCAGTTTGCCGGGCAACTGGCAATCGACGACGATGGCGTCCTCGAGACTGCCGGCGGCGATGCGGCTGCGTTCTTCCACTTCTTCGCTGACACGCGCCGATGAGGTGCTCATCAGCACCAGGAGGCAACTGCCGATGCTCCAGAAGGCGCCGCGCGTGCGGCCCGATATTTTTCTCATAGCGACCCCATCTTTCCGGCGCACGCCGGATGCCTGGTGCGGTTCCCGGTTGAATGAATGCAAGTCGTCGACTGCGTCAAGTGTTCGCGCGGATCGACGAGTAGAAAAATTGCGACGGAATATGCACGCATATACCGCCACCTGTGCACACAAATCAAGTTGGACTGAGGTCTGTACACAGAATGTGTATGTCTAGATTGGTGCAACGAAGTCTAGATAGAGCGCCACAGCTGCAAACCGACCTGGCGCCGGCTCCAATGAGACAGCAGCGACTGCGGTGAGGTGCTCGATTGCAGGGCGGTCGCAGCCGCCATCCAGTAGTTTTTCGAGCGGGCGGCGGTAGTTGCCGGCTTTGTTGACATGTTTGTCATCAGGCGGGGACCGTGTCGGAATAAGTTGTTCATGACGTTTTCCCGGTGGAGGTGAAGTGGCATTCAGGTTACTCACTGCGGCCAGGCTCACCATGGTGAGGCGCTGATGTGAAGCTGACTTGTTTCTGACGCGGCGGAAGCGATCCCATTGCCCCACCGTTCGATCTGGAACCGACTCGTCTGAGTTAAGATCGCCTTCAACCCTCCCGATCCTCATCGCCACAGTGCCGACCACGAAGCCCCTCATGATTCTTCGATTCGACGGCTGGAGCCTCGATCCGAATTCCGCGGAGTTGACTCGTGAGGGGGAGAAGATCCGCTTGCAGGAACAGCCGCTGCAGATCCTGCAGGCGCTGCTGGCCAATCCGGGGCAGGTGGTCACGCGCGACGAACTGGTGGCCCGGCTCTGGCCCAAGGGCATCGTCGATTTCGAAACGGGGCTGAACACCGCAATCCGCCGGTTGCGTGCGGCGCTCCGGGAAGATGCGGACGCACCTCGCTACATCGAAACGTTGCCCCGTCGCGGTTATCGATTCATCGGCCGGCTCGAAGCGGCGGCGCCCGCATCCGAACATGAATTGCAGACCTTGATGATGGGCGCCGGGGGTTCGACGCAGCGGCGCACCGATTGCCTGGTGATCATCCATGCTCCGCAGCAGGTGGACGTGGGCCGGCGCTATGCTCTCGACAAAGATGTGACAGGTGTCGGACGGGGACTCGAGAACGACATCGTGCTGGTGAGCCAGAACGTTTCACGTCGCCACACCCGCATCGAGTTCCGGGACGGTAAGCCCTGGGTGGTGGATGAGGCTTCCACCAACGGTACTTTCATCAACGAGGAGACACAGCCCACGCGCGATGGACCGCTTGCGCCTGGAGACAGCCTGCGGGTCGGTGATCGCGTCTTTGTCTATCTGAGTGGACCCGATGTGGATGCCCAGCACCAGGAATTGATTCTGCGCGTCGCCATGATCGACAGCGCGACCGGCGCCTCCACCCGCAAACACCTCGACGTGCTGTTGCAGGAGGAAATCCAGCGGGCCCAGCGACATGCCCGGCCGCTGTCCATGCTCATGATCGGTGTCGACCAGGCCCGCGACCGGCCGGGGGATTTCGGTGAACTGCTCAGCGAGTCCACTTTGCGGATGTTCTCCACCACCTTGCACAAGCGGCTGCGGCCGGAGGACCGGTTGGCCCGCTATGGCGAACGCGAGTTCTGCGTGGTCATGCCGGAGACCCCGCTCACCGGTGCACTGAAGATCGTGGATGAACTGCCGGCATTGCTCGGCGGCACGTCCAAAGTCGTCGTTGCCGCGGGAGCCGTGGCTTTGGAGGACGGAATGAAACTCGCCGAAATGTATCGCGCGGCGGAAGACGCTTTGATCCAGGCCCGCCGCCGCGGCAGCGGCTAAGCGGGAAAGAGTCTCTCGCAAAGGGCGCAAAGCGCGCCAAGGTAAGAAGTTGAAGAGATGACCATTTCTATTTTCTTAACCTTTTTTTTGCTTGGCGTGCTTTGCGCCCTTTGCGAGAGGCTTCTTTTTCCCACTCTTGGATGGCGCAGGTGTGCCGTCCCGCAGGTACTCCAGTAGCTTCATCGCCGCCGCCGGCGCCCGCTCTTTCGCGCCATTGATCACATAAATGAATACGTCGCGCGGCTTGACCGCGGCGGTCTTTTTGCGCTTCACGAGCCTCGGCAGGTCGTCGGGCTCGTCGCCTTCCGCCCACTGGGTGGCGCGCTCTGCCCATTTCGCCAGCGCCTTTTTTTCGTAGCCCTCCGGGCGCGAGGCCACCGAACTGAGCAATCGCGCATAGATGAAATCCGCGGTGGCGTCGGCGAAAGAGGGGTACTTCTTGGAATCCGCGAGCACAGTGGCGACGTTGAATTGCCGTACCAGGTCGATGAACGCTTCCTGCTCGAAACTCTCGTGGCGTACCTCCAGCACGTGTCGCAGCCGCTGGCCGGATATCTCGTCGGGCAGCAATTTCAGGAAGCCCTCGAGATCCTCCGCGTGGAACTGAGCTGTCGGCGCGAGCTGCCAGAGAATCGGCCCGAGCTTCTCCTTCAGCTGCACGATGCCGCTGCCGAGGAAACGTTGCATCGATTCACCGGCGGTGGATAGTTCGCGGCGATTCATGACGAAGCGCGATGCCTTGAGCGAGAACACGAAGTCGTCCGGGACGGTGTCGTGCCACTTGGCGAAAGTCTCGGGCGTCTGCAGGCGATAGAACGTGCCATTGACTTCGATGGTCGTGACGTGGCGACTCGCGAATTCGAGTTGTCGCGTCTTCGGAACGTCGGCGGGGTAGAACGTCTCGCGCCAGGGCGCGTAATCCCAGCCGCCGATCCCGACGCGAATGTTGCCTGGAGTCATATGGGCTGCTTCATGTCGGCAGGTGGAGCGACAGCTTGTCGATTCGTGGAATCTGTCATGCCGATTGCATCGAAGATAATTGATAACAACGTGCCAGCACTGCCGTCGTTCCGTCTCTATCGTTACGAGATGCGCTGGAAATGCGGCGGCCGAGCGAGTCGCCGCAGAAAGCAGCTTAGGCTATATGTGACGGGAACTTAACGACAGTGGCGGCGTTCGAGGAGCAATCCCTTTCATTCAAGTCGACAATCGCGATGCTTGCAGACGGTCAACCGAGAGTCCAGACATCGCAGTCCGCATGGGCCACGGCATGGACGAGAGCCGCCATGCTCTGCGCGGTATCGATGTTCACGATGCCGTTGCAGGCGCAAGTGAAGCCCGAGGATCCGCTGGAGCCCGGCGAAACAGCGCCGCCGACGGCAGCAATGGATGCGGAGCTGCCCGAGGTTGAAAAGACGGTGGAACCGAAGCCGCCCGGACGTATGCAGGAGTGCATGCCCGAAGATGTTCCGGACACGGTGCTGGAGCGGGTGCGCAGGCGACTCACTGTGACGGCTTGTGCATCGTCCGCGTGGATCGACGGCCTGTTCGGCAATGAACTGCGTTACGACCAGTATCGCGAAACTTACGGGACGGTCTCCGCCGGTGCGTTGTGGAGCGATTACGACGGCTTCGATCCGCGACTGCGGTTCCGCATCCGCTTGCAATTGCCGCAATGGAACGATCGGATTTCCGCATTCGCCGGCCGCGTCGGCGAAGACGATTACATCAGCGACTCGGAAGGCGACTTCGATGCCTTGCCGACGCGGCAGTTCGGCAATCTCGAGGATGAAAGCGTGCTGGTGGGCCTGGGATATTCCAGCCCCGAGCGCACCGGCAACGACTTCGACGCCGGCGTCGGCGTGCGTGTCGATCTGCCGCTCGATCCCTATGCCCGCGCCCGCTACGAGGTGGTGCGGACTTTCGCGGAACACTATGTGTTTCGCGCACGCGAGACCGGCTTCTGGCAGAACTCCGAGGGTCTGGGTTCGACGACGCGTATCAATATCGATCGCGCGCTCACCGATACACTGCTCATCCGTTGGACCAACCTCGGTAAATTCACCGAAGAGACCATGGGCCTTGAGTGGTACACGCAATTGACGCTGTTCCAGAGCCTCGGTCCGCGTCGTGGGCTTGCGTATCAGTGGCAGACCGAAGGTGCGACGGACAACGAAGTCCAGATCACCCGCCACGCCGCCCGCGTCATCCTGCGCCAGCAGTTGACTCAGCAATGGTTGTTCCTGGAGATCCGCGCCGGTGTGGGCTTTCCCCGTCGCTTCCTCTACGAATCGCGCGATGCCAGCCCGGAAGCGGGCATCGCCTTGGAAATGCAGTTCGGCAACAAGAACAAGAATTGAGATCTATTCCGGCTTCCTCCCCCGGTCGCCCGGGGGAGGATTGAGGAGGGGCGTCTCATTCGGGGAGAATGCTTCGCGAACCCCTTCCGATCTCCGATCTAGAACAAGAGACTGGCGTAATTCAAGATGAGAGTAAGACGCCGCCCACCTCGGTCCTCCCCGGCGACCGGGGGAGGAAGGTCAGATCAAGTCGTGACTTTCGCCAGTGCCAGCACCTTCTCCTGCTTCGACACCACGACGCCGCCCGGCTGCTCCATGGTGACCACGAAGGCGGCAGGTTGTCCGATCGGCAGCTTGGCTTCGAACGCAATGACTACGTCCTGGCCCGATGTCGTCGGAGCGCCGGTGACGTTGAAAATGCCGCCGTCCACCGGCTCGGGCTGCTTGCGCTTCGCATCGACGATCCACAACTGGTACTGCGCCAGGCGCGGATCGTTGGCAGGAATGCCGCGGAACGTCAGGAAGCCGCGTTGAGATACCGGATCGAACACCACATCGCCGACCAGCGGTTCGGACTCCGCCGCGGCAGGGGACCAGCTGGCGCGAATGGCGTGACCGCTCGCGAGCAACTCGTCCCTCACCTCGACCGGCGACCGGCTGGCGATCATGCCCGACGCGCCGTTCAGAGGGTCATTCATCAGGCGCGGCCACCAGCCTGCGACAGCGAGTACCAGCGCGGCGGCGGCACTCCACCATCCTGCTGAACTCGGTATCGGTGCCCGGGCCACCTTCTTCTGCTCACGTCGCCCTCGCGCAGTGGCGATTTGTGTTGGCGGCGCCGCCCATTCGGCGGCGGACGCGATGATGCGGTCCTCCAGCCCCAGTGGCATGCGCTCGCCTTTGCCGAGCATTCCAACCGTCAGCGCGCTGATGGTGTCCTCGGCAAAATGCGTGTCCAGGCTTGGAAAGCGCTGGGTCAGCAGTCCGAGTTCATAGCGTTCATCGCTGCTCAGGCCTTCGGTGGCTTCCTTGATGAGCAGGTCCAGGAAAGCATCGTCCTTACGTTGCGGGGTATTCATTTACGGGTCCTCTCCCGCTTCCACATCCACGTCGATGTTGAGCATTTCTCGCACCTTGAGTAATCCGCGGCGCATCAGCGTCTTCACGGTTCCTAGTGGCATTCCGATTTGCGCAGCGATTTCGCTTTGCGACAGTCCATGCACCACCGCCAGGGTAATGATGCGTTGCTGTTCCGGGCGCAGCGACGACAGGGCAGCCGAAGCCTGGTTGGCCTCTGCCGATGTCTCGCTGCTCAAGCCCGTAGCTGCCCATTGCAGCGATTCCGTCTCGTCGACCGCCACTTCCGTGGGCCGGCGACGTCTTTGCCGATAGCGATTGATCAGCAGCCGGCGGGCCAGGGTGGCGATGAATACCGCCTCCGAACCGCGAGTGGGATCGAACCGGGCGGCGTTCTTCCAGATGGTCAGGAAAATTTCCTGAGTCGCATCTTCCGCGTCCGCGGGAGTCGGCGACATGCGCCGGGATAACGCCCAGATCAATCCGCCGTGCTGATCTATGCAATCGGCGAGCGCACGTTTGTCGCCCTGAGCCATCCGCTTCAAGGCGGACGGTGGATAGGATTCGCTCATGCCAACCGATTCTTCCTGCAACGACAGCCTGATGCCGGCTGTCAAGGTGCGGGAGTATATCTCTGCACTGCATGGTTGCGCGCCAATCTCAGTAGCCAGGAGCAGCATGGCGGTATCCTGGCTTGGTGAGGAGCATTTGGACGTTGGACAGTTGGCCTTCTGTAAAGCCGCCTTCGCAGTAGCACAGGTAAAAATCCCACATGCGCACGAAGCTGTCGGGATAGCCGAGCTGGCGCACCTGGTCGATGCGCTCGAAGAAGCGTTCGCGCCACAATTTCAGGGTGAGCGCGTAATGCGGGCCGATGTCGCGCAAATGCGCGATCTTCATGTCGGTGGCCCGCGTCAGCGCGTTGCCGATGGCGGTCACGGAAGGGATGAAGCTTCCCGGAAAAATATAGCGCTGGATGTAATCCACCGACTTCAGCGCCTGCTCGTAGAACTGATCGCGGATGGTGATGGCCTGCAGCAGCATCGCGCCCTCCGGCTTCAACAGCCTCGAACATTGGGACAGGTAGGTCTGCAGGTAGTTCGCGCCGACGGCTTCGATCATTTCGATCGACACCAGCTTGTCGAAGGTGCCGCTCAGGTCGCGATAGTCCTGTGTCAGTAGAGTGATGCGGTCGCTCAGTCCCAGCTTGGCCACTTTGGCCTGGGCGTAGCGATGCTGTTCCTGGGAAATGGTGGTGGTGGTCACGCGGCAGCCATAGTTCTGGGCAGCATGAATGGCGAGGCCGCCCCAGCCGGTGCCGATTTCCAGCAGGTGATCTTCTGGACGCAGCTGCAGCTTGCGGCAGGCTGCATCGAACTTGGCGATGGACGCATCGCGCAAGGTCGACGCCGCCGTTTCGAAAATGCCGCACGAATAGGCCATGGTGTCGTCGAGCATCAGTTCGTACAGCGGGTTGCCCAGGTCGTAGTGGGCCGCGATGTTGCGTGCGCTGCCTTCGCGACTGTTGCTGTTGAGCAGGTGGAACACTTTGCGCAGCGGCGCGCTGAGGAAGGCCCAGCGACTGTCCATTCCTTCCATCACCGAGCGATTGAGAATGAAAATTCGCACCAGGGCTGTAAGGTCATCGCAATGCCAGAGGCCGCGGATGTAAGCCTCGCCGGCGCCGACGGTGCCGGCGAAAGCGGCATCCGCATAAAGCTGGTGATGATTGACATGCAGGGTGGCGACCAGCTGGCAACCGTCGTGACGGCGGCCGAAACGGCGCTCGCCAT
Source organism: Steroidobacteraceae bacterium (assembly GCA_040509875.1). Classification (GTDB taxonomy): domain Bacteria; phylum Pseudomonadota; class Gammaproteobacteria; order Steroidobacterales; family Steroidobacteraceae; genus Steroidobacter. The sequence continues at coordinate 92,392 of JBEVKB010000123.1, forward strand.
GGCGATCGACAATGCGGATCTCGCCGTGTTCGATACGTTCGAGCTGTGCGAACAGCAGTTTGCGGCCCAGGCGCGCGAGCATTGAGTCGCTCACCGCTGACTGGCCCTTGGACGTGAGAGGAGCAGCCTGTGACGTCTGCAGCGGAATGATCGAAGGTTTCGTCGCTGTATTCATGTCGCAATCTTGTCAGGATGGGTGAAGAGTGGAACGCGCTTGAGCCACAGGCGCAGGGCCTGCCAGTAGATGGCGGTGGTCACCTGCAACGTGATCAGGGGGAAGTTGAGCAGCGCACGCGTGAGGGCGCGCTGCGTGATCGGCTCGCGCTGCAAATGCAGCGTAGCGTCGAACTGCTTGGCGTCCTGCCAGTTCTCCATGTGCACCGACAGGGTCTTGCCCGGTGCGGAGAAGCGCCAGTCGTAGCTCACCGCCATCGGCATGAACGGCGACACATGGAAGGTCTTGTCGAAATGCCAGCGTGCGACGTGGCCGCCACCGGCGCCGGCAGCCGTCTGCGATACCTGGAGCACATAGGCATGTCGCTCCTTCCATGGCGTGTTGGTGATCTCCGCGACGATGGTTTCCACCTGCTCGTCCGCGGCGTCGTACACGTAATAGAAGCTCACCGGGTTGAAGCTATGCCCGAAGAAACGCAAGTGAGTGAGCAAGCGGATAGGGCCGGCAGGGCGCTTGCCGGTGCGTGACGCCACGAGGTCGCGAATTGCCGTATCCAGAGGTTGTTCGCTCGAACCATGAAAGTCGGCGCGGCGGAACCAGGCGAGCGCCGGACGACGTGCCGACCACAACCAGAAACGATCGAACAGCGACGGCAATTCCGCGAGGTCCACCAGCGTCATGAAGATGCGGTACTGGAATTCGTGCGGCCGCGGCGCGAAGCGCCGATGACGGATCGTGCCGGTGTAGAGACAGCTCTTCATACGGTGGCACGTCGGGTGAATGGCGACGCAGTCGTGCCGTTGCGTTCGGCATTGATCATGCGTTGCAAGTCGGTGACCGCCCACTGACCGGTGACGACACCGTCTTCATGGAAGCCGTTGCGCCAGTAAGCTCCGCAATACACAGTGCGATTGCGCCCGCTGATCTCAGCACGACGCGCCTGGGCGGCAACAGCCGCCGGCGTGTAGACCGGGTGCGAATAGACGTATCGGCCCAGCACGCGGCTTGGGTCGATGCGGTGATTCTGGTTGAGCGTGACGAGAAATTTCTCTTTCGCGGACAGCGCCTGCAGAACGTTCATGTCGTAAGTAACGGCAACGCGCTCCTGCGCCGTCACAGGCGCGAAGTAGTTCCATGCCGCGCGAGCGAGCGGGGTGCGTGGCAGGAGGCGTTCGTCCGTGTGCAGGACCACGTCGTTTTCCTGGTATGGAAACGCGCCAAGAATGTCCCGTTCGAGCGAAGCAGGTTCCTGCAGCAGTCGCGCCGCCTGGTCGCTATGGCAGGCGAAGACCACGTAGTCGAAACGCGAAGTGTCGCCGCCGCGTGTCCGCACCGTGACGCCATTCGGTTCGCGCACCACGCCAGCCACTGGAGTGCTCAGAAGGATGCGATCCAGAAAGGGAGCAGTGAGCTTGCGTACGTATTCGCGCGAGCCTCCGCAGACCGTGCGCCACACCGGCCGGTTGTTCACATTCAGGAAGCCATGCTTGTCGAAGAAATCGACGAAGAAGATCGCCGGGAAATCGAACATGCCCTGCTCGGTCGCCGACCAGATGGCCTTGCCCATGGGCAGGATGTAACGGTCGGAGAATTCGCGGGAATAGTTGCCCTTGCGCAGGTACTCGCCCAGCGAGAGCGAGTTATCGCGCGAGTTGAGCAGTTCGCGGGCCCGCGAATTGAATCGCAGGATTTCCGCGATCATGCGCAGGAACGACGGACGGACGCAGTTCAGTCGCTGCGCGAACAGTGTGTTGATCGACGTGCCGTTATATTCCAGGCCGGTGCGTTCGCACTGGTAGGAGAAGCTCATGTCCGACCACTGCCACTGCGCGCCGACCTCATCGAGCAGAGCGATGAAATTGGGATAGGTCCAGTCGTTGAACACGATGAAGCCGGTATCGATGGCCCAGGTGCGGCCTTCGCGATGCACGTCGACAGTGGCCGTATGGCCGCCGACGTAGTCGTTCGCTTCGAACAGCGTGATGTCGTGATCGCGATGCAGCCGATGCGCGACCGTCAATCCCGCGATACCCGAACCGATGATGGCAATTCTCATCGCGATTGCTCACTGCTCATGGAGCCAGACGACACTTCTTCCTGGGCTGCAATGACATCCGCGCGGACATGGTCGGGCACCGGTTTGAGTTCCCAGATGATTCCGCAGAAGGCGAGTGTGCGCAGCAGGTAGTAAGTCACGTCGATTTCCCACCAGTAAAAACCCTGGCGCGTCGACGCCGGATAGTGGTGGTGGTTGTTGTGCCAGCCCTCGCCGAGGGTGATCAGCGCCAGCAGCCAGTTGTTGCGGCTTTCATCGCCGGTATCGTAGCGGCGGCTGCCGAACACGTGGCAGAGCGAGTTGATCGTGTAGGTGCCGTGGTAGCAGAGCACCGTGGAGATGAAGAATCCCCAGGTCAGCATCTGCAATCCCGAGGTGTGCAGTTGAGGCGCTTCGCGAGCCAGGACCGAGCCGAGCATGAACATGCCCACCGCGTAGACGACGGGCGCGAGGATGTCGAATCGATCCAGCCAGCGCAGTTCCGGGAAGCGCAGCAGGTCGCGTACCCGCGAGAGATCGGGCGCGAAGCCCTTGTTGATCAGGAACCAGCCCATGTGCGAGCGAATGAAGCCGTGCTGCACGGGAGAGTGAGCATCGGCCTGTTGATCCGAGAACGCATGATGATGGCGGTGATGAGCTGCCCACCACACCGGTCCACGCTGCACGGCTGTGGCGCCCAACAGGGCGAACACGAACTGCGCCACGCGCGATGTCTTGAACGAGCGATGTGAAAAGTAGCGATGGTAAAAACCGGTGATGGCGAACATGCGCAATACGTAGGAGCCGATGGCGACGCCTACGGCGACCGGACTCCAACTCGTGCGAATCGCCATCAGGCAGGCGAGATGCATGCCTACGAAAGGAATGATGCGTGCCCAGTCGATACCATCTTCGCGCGCGCCGGCGACGGGAGCGCTGCCGGCATCGAACCAGGCGGTAAAACTGCGCAAGCCGCGTAGCCAGCGGCCTTCATGTATTTTTTCAGGAGCAACGCTCATGTAATCCCTCGACACTGCCTGGATGCTACTGAGACCCCGGAGGCTCGATGTCTGCGTCTGAGAGCGACGAATCGCTGCGACGAGAACCGATGCGTAAGGGCGTCGCCCTTGTTCCGGTTGCCATTGCGAAAGTTATACGTCCATGTCCCAGTCACGGATTCAGGAGCGCCGATTGCTCCAAGTGTGCTCTCGCCTCGAATCCAGCAGTGCGAAACGAGCGTACTAGCCTGCGTGACAGATGCCGGCGGCAGCGAAAAAAGCACACCTTCGGCGGCACGGTGCAGAATGCTATCCGGCACTGTGCGACTCATTACGTATGGCAACGGGATGGCTAAAACTATGGCGGCACGAAAATCATTGATTACGCTGTTTGTCGTCATTCTCATGGTGATGCTGGCGGTCACCGGTTGGGCGACGATGGTGCAACCGGTATGGGAATGGGGCGGACTGACCACGCCGCCGGATCATGCATGGACCATCGCGACGCTTGCGGACGCATACTGCGGCTTCATCACCTTCTTCGCCTGGGTCTGCTACAAGGAGCGTCGTATCGTCCGGCGCCTCGCCTGGTTCGTCGGCATTATGCTGCTCGGGAACATCGCCATGGCGAGTTATGTCCTGCTGGAATTGCATCAGCTGCGCGGCGATGATTCCATGGCCATCCTGCTCACGCAAAGGAATGGCTGACATGGCTGCCGGGTCGACGATATGGATACTGCTCGGGCTCGGAGCGTCCTGCTGCGTGCTCATCATGCTCGGATTGTGGTTGCTCGGTATCGTGAAGCGTAATTTCAGTTACGTGGATATCGGCTGGTCGGCGAACTTCGCAGTCCTTGCGTTGTTGTATGGGCTGCTCGGCTCGGGCGACCCGCAACGGCGGGTGTTGATATGTCTCATGTACAGCGTCTGGAGCTTGCGGCTGGCCTGGCATCTCGCGCGACGCATACTCGGGGAGCCCGAGGAAGGGCGTTACGTCAAGCTGCGGCAGGACTGGGGCGTCAGCGGCAATCTCAATCTGAAGTTTCTTGGATTCTTCCAGTTCCAGGCGCTGCTCGATGTCGCACTTTCGTTGCCGATGTTGCTCGCAGTGATGAATCCCGCCGCCGGCCTGCATGTATTGGAGATTCTCGGCGTAGGTGTATGGATGATAGCGCTGCTCGGCGAAGCGGTTGCCGATGCGCAGCTCGCACGTTTCAAGCGCGACCCGGCGAGCAAGGGACAAGTGTGTCGGGTCGGACTATGGGGGGTCTCGCGGCACCCGAATTATTTCTTCGAGTGGTTGATCTGGATCGCTTATGCGCTGTTCGCGTTCAACTCGCCCCACGGTTGGATCGCGCTCGCCATGCCGGTACTGATGCTGCATTTCCTGATTAATGTGACGGGCGTCAAGGCCACCGAAGAACAGGCGCTGTCCTCCAAGGGCAGTGCGTACCGTGACTACCAGTTGTCCGTCAGTCCGTTCATCCCCTGGTTTCCCAAAAAAATCCTCAACGGAGCAAACGCGAATGGGTCTGCTTGAAAGTAACCTGGTGCCCGACTTCCTGATCCGAATCGGCATACGCCGCCTGCTGGCTCAACGCCTGCGCGAAGAATATCGGGGTACGCCCGAAGAGCAGCAGCGCCACTTGATGAGTTTCGTGCAGCAGCTGCGCAAGAGCGAAGTTGCCATCGAAACCGCTGCCGCCAACGAACAGCACTACGAGGTGCCGAGCGAGTTCTTCCGCAACGTGCTCGGCAAGCATCTGAAGTATTCGTGTTGTTATTACAATCCCGGCGTGTCGTCGCTCGATTCCGCCGAAGCGGAGATGCTCGCGCTCACCGTGAAGCGCGCCAACATCCAGGATGGCGACCGCATCCTCGAACTGGGCTGCGGCTGGGGCTCGCTGAGCCTGTACATGGCCGAAAAATTCCCCAACAGCCGGATCACCGGCGTGTCGAATTCGCACAGCCAGCGCGAACACATCATGTCCATGGCTGCGGCGCGCGGCCTCAACAATCTCGAGATCATCACCTGCGACGCCAACGTGCTGCAGTTCCCGCCGGAGATCCAGTTCAATCGCATCGTGTCGGTGGAAATGTTCGAACACATGCGCAACTATCAGACCCTGCTGGAACGCGTCTCCTCGTGGCTTGCGCCTGAGGGCACGCTGTTCGTGCACATCTTCACGCATCAGAAATATGCGTACCCCTTCGAAGTCCGCGACGACACCGACTGGATGGCCAAATATTTCTTCACCGGCGGCATCATGCCGAGCGACGACCTGCTGCTGTATTTCCAGCAGCACGTGCGCCTGCGCGAGCACTGGCACGTCGATGGGGTCCACTACCAGAAGACTGCGGAGGGCTGGCTGTCGAACATGGACGCACGCCGCGAACAGGTGTGGCCGGTGCTGGTGAAGACTTACGGCAAGGAACAGGCGAAGAAGTGGTGGGTCTACTGGCGCATTTTCTTCATGTCCTGCGCCGAGCTGTGGGGTTATCGCAAGGGCAGCGAATGGATCGTGTCGCACTACCTGTTCGACAAGCGCGTTCCCGGATGAGCGGGCGGGCCTGAGCTGATATGGACATCATCACGCTGGGCCCGGCGCGTATGGGCGACGCTCCCTGGATCGCCAACATGTCACGCTCGCTTATAGAGGAAGGACTGCCGTGGAGCTGGACTCCACGGCGTGTCGCCACGCATATGCGCCAGCGTGAAAGCCTGGTGGTGACCGCAAGATCGGGCACCCAGTTGGTGGGCTTTGCGATGGCGCATTTCGGCACCGACACCGTGCGCCTTACACTGCTCGGCGTCGCCGACACTCATCAACGCATAGGCATCGGCACGCGCTTGATCGAGTGGGTGGAGGAATCAGCGGTCGTCGCTGGCCTGTTCACGATGATGTTGGAGGTTCGCGCCTCCAACCAGTCGGCGCGACGCTTCTATGCGGCTCAAGGTTACCGGGAGGCCGGCGCGGTGACGCGGTATTACAGCGGCATTGAGGACGCGATACGCTTCACTCGCAGTCTTCGGGTGGTGGAGTGACTATAAGACTTAGGAATTCTCTCGCTGAGAGCGCTGGGCACGCTGAGCAGAGAAGATAGAAATGGCAGGAGTCGGATCCGACTCTTACCCTAGTCCTTTCTGCCCAGCGTGCCCAGCGCTCTCAGCGAGAGAATTCTTTTCCGGTCCTAAGACGGACACCCCATCAGCGCCAGGCCCTGGGCCACCGACGCAAACTCATCGCCGCCGATGAGCTTCTCTGCTCCAAACTTCCGTGCGAACGCCTCACGCACAGCAGGCACCAGCGATGTGCCGCCGGTAGTGAACACTCGCGTCACGTCGCTGGCGCGAACGCCTGCCGATTCCAGGCAAACATCCGCAGTTGCGGTGATCGCCGCCAGGTCCGCTGCGATCCACTCTTCGAACTCCGTCCGATGCACGACGCGATCGATGGTCACCGGGCCTGCCTTGAACAGCAGGTGTGAACTCGACTGCGCACTCAGCTGCTGCTTGACGCGCGACACGGCCTGGAACAGCGAGAAGCCCTCGTCGTTGCGGATGACGTGCACCAGCCCTTCGAATGCATGCGAATCCCGCGCGCTCTGCATGATCTCGGCGATGTAACGCAGGTTCTGCGGTGTGTTCATCATCGACAGCTGGTGCCAGCTGGCGAAGCTCGAATAGATCCACAACGGAATCGGCAGATCCTTCGACTCCGGCCGGAAACTGCTGCCCAGCCCGAGCGCGGGACACACGGCGTTGTAGACGATGCCGTAGTCGAAGCGATCGCCGGCGATGCCGATACCGGTCTGCGCCAGCGGCTTGATCTTGGGCGGACTGCTGTCGGCATCCAGTTCGACCACCGAGAAGTCGCTGGTGCCGCCGCCCAGATCCACGACCAGGATCACATGTCTTCCCCTTGCGGTCCGAGAGAATGCATAGGCCGCCGCTTCCGGTTCGAGGCCGATGGCGGTGGGGCGAGCTCCGGCAAGTTCGAAGGCCGATTCGAGCCGCGATTGCGCCAGCGCATCGTCCGGCGATGGGCCTGCGAATTTGATCGGCCTGCCAATGACCAGGGGGGCGCCTTCGATGAAACCGCGCGCGCCGGTTGCCTGGTAACAATGTGTGAGCAGCGTGCCGATCAGTTGTTCGAGCGTGTAGGTCTGCGCAAAGATCCGGGTGTCGATGAAGCTGCGTGCGCCGAGGAACGATTTCGTCGACTGCACCAGTCGCGCCGGCCCGGTTCGCCCCAGGTAGTCCTCGATCGCATCGCTGCCGGCGCTGCTCAGGGGCGGGTCGAGACGGCTGCGCTCGTTCGGCCTGAAACACAGGATGGACGGCATCGTGCGGGACAGGGCGCTGCGCGACCGGATGTCCAGGACGTGGGTGTTGCGTGAGCGGTCGACCGCGGCGATGACGGTATTGCTGGTGCCGAAGTCGACACCGATGGAGATGAAGGACATGAGGCGAAACTTGCGTGCTGGTTGGGTTGGGGTGCGGAGGATGAACGCGGCGAGGATGCCACGCAAAAAAATTTGCGGCTGGCGGCATCGTTCACGCGCTACAGCGTGACAGGAACTTAAATCTGGCGCGGTAAGCGGTTGCTATTCTTGGCCCGCGGTCCGCGCCGTCGAGGCGGACGCAATGACTAGTGATATCAGCAAGGTAGTTCGCGAAGTGAGCTTGTCCACGACGTCGCCTGCGAGCGTCGTCGATCCACTGAAGTCGCGACGCGCGCAGGCTGTCCTCAAAGGCATGCGGAAGGTTTGTCTCGCATTGCCCGAGACCGCCGAGGATTTGCAGCTGGGTGTGCCCGTGTGGCGCGCGGGAAAGAAGGCGTTTGCCAGCATTTACTACGATCAGCAACGGCTGACGCTGTCCTTCTGGGTGGGCGTCGAGCGGCAGGCCATGATGACTCGCGAGGAACGCTTTCGCATTCCCCTCAACCTGGGTCACAACGGTTGGATTGCGCTCGATGTCACCGACGAATGCGAATGGGATGAAGTTTACGAACTGGCTCTCAACAGTTACCGGCATTTCGCGCTCAAGCGGATGCTAGCGGCATTGCCCGCATCTTTACGCGGGGCCTGAGGTGGCGACTTGCATGACGGGAAGGGAAAGCGATGACCGCGAGAAGCCTGGCCGTTCTGGGTGTCGCGCTGTCATGCGTAGCCTGTAGTGAGCAAGCGCCGCCGGCGCCCCCGCCTGTTCCTTTCAAGAGCCTCGCCACGGTGAAGCAGCTGATGAATGCCCTGACGGTGCCCACCTCGAACGTGGTCTTCGGCGCTGCCGGGGAGCCGCCTAAGGAGGACGAGGATTGGCTCGACGTAGAGCGCAACGCCCTGTCGCTGGCGGAATCGGGCAACCTGCTGATGCTTCCGGGCCGGGGCAGAGACGACACCGAATGGCGCCAGCAGTCCGTGGCGCTGATCGAAGCGGCCACGCTCGCGGTTGCCGCCGCCGAGGCCAAGAACACCGACAAGCTGGCCGAGGCGGGCGATGCCATCTATGCGGTGTGCGAAAGCTGCCACCAGCATTTCAAGCCAACGCAACCCATGGCCGCCTCTTCCTCGCCTCGAGCCGGATTGAGGTAATTCGGCGCCGCCAGGGCTCGATCGTCGCTGATCCGGCATTTCCAGCCAGTGGGCGAGGGGCGCGGTTTCCAGCGCCGTCGCCGGGATAAGGCCAACGGCCCTGTGGGATAGATGTTAGTGTGTCCGGCAGCCCAAACGTCTAAATTCAGCGAGTCAGCATGTCATTGTCAAAAGCCGATACCGATGGTCGCAATTTCACACCCGCCCATGGCGAGTTGAATGCCGACTACCGCGTGCGAATCGCGCGCGAGCAGGCGGAAGCTGTGGAGAAGAGACAGGCGGAATTGCTGGAACAGGCGTCGGAACGCAACTCACCGGCCGATCGAGTGCGTATCTGGGAGCGTGTCCATGCCGTGCAGTTGCCTCGCACCGCTAATCATCGCCTGCTGCAGGTGGTGGCAACCCAGACCGGCCTGACCCTCGATCAGGTTCGGGACGAGCAACAGCGTCGCGCCGTACCCGCCACTGCCTGATTCTCGAATCGTTTACTCCCGCCTTGAGCGCATCCGCTCACGACGTTGCATGCGCGCATTTCCTCAACGGCGTTGCTTGACTCAGTGACGCCTGTTCATATCTCATCGCACCGCTTCCTTTACTAACCGGGAGACTTCGATGAGCAAAGGCATGGAAAGAAAGAAAGAAGATCGCAAGAAACCGACCAAGACGCTGAAGGAAAAGCGCGCCGAAAAGAAGGAGAAAAAGGCCGGCAAACTCTGACGCATTCTCAAAGCAGGTGGAACGCTCGGTTCCACCTGCGCGTTGCCTGCCAGTCATGTGTGTGACGCGGCCAGTGACGGTGCAATCATGCAGGAGACTCCCGAAGTCCCCGTAGAAGTTCCGGGCGATCAACCGATCGAAACGCCGGACCCACCACCGGTGGAAGACCCCATCGAGACGCCGGATGAAAGTCCCTCGCGCGCGCCCATCGAAGACCCGCCGCGCCAACTCCAGGAAATTCCGGAAAGGTATCCATGATGATCGCTCGAATCTATCGCAGCGCGCTGGCGTTGGCGCCGTGCTTCGCTATCGCTGCGTGCAGCGGCGCCGAACCGATGGCCCAGCGCTCTCAATTCGGCTCCGGTCCCGAGCTGCCTGCGCCGAAGTCAACGCTCGTTCCCACGGTGCACATCGCGCCGGCAAAGGGTTGGGCACAGGGTGCGAAACCGACCGCCGCTGCCGGCTTCGCAGTCGATGCATTCGCAAGTGGCCTCGATCATCCGCGCTGGCTCTACTTGCTGCCCAATGGCGATGTGCTGGTGGCGGAAACGAACGCTCCCGAGCGTCCCGAAGACTCGAAAGGCATCAAGGGCTGGATGATGAATATGGTCATGAAGCGCGCCGGTGCGGGCGTTCCCAGTGCCAATCGCATTACATTGCTGCGCGACGCAGATGGCGACGGCAAGGCCGAAGTCAGCAGCGTGCTGCTGGAAAACCTGAATTCACCGTTCGGCATGGCGCTGGTGGGCAACGACCTGTTCGTGGCCAACACCGATGCGCTGATGCGATTTCCCTACAGCGAAGGCGACCTGAAGATCACCGCTGCCGGACAGAAAGTCGCGGACCTGCCCGGCGGGCCGATCAATCATCACTGGACCAAGAACGTCATCGCCGATGCTTCCGGCGCGCATCTGTACGTCACCGTCGGATCGAACAGCAACGTTGCCGAGAACGGTATCGATAAAGAAGAGCAGCGAGCTGCCATTCTCGAAATCGATCCCGCATCCGGCAAGACTCGCGTGTTTGCTTCAGGCCTGCGCAATCCCAACGGCATGGCCTGGCAGTCCGGCGTGTTGTGGACAGTAGTGAACGAGCGCGACGAGATCGGCAACGACCTGGTGCCCGACTACCTCACATCCGTGCGCGAAAATGGATTCTACGGCTGGCCCTACAGCTACTACGGTCAACACGTCGACGAGCGCGTGAAGCCGCAACGTCCCGACCTGGTTGCGAGCGCCACCGTCCCAGATTACGCATTGGGCTCGCATACTGCCTCGCTTGGATTGACGTTCTACGATGCGGATGCCTTCCCCGAGCGCTATCGCGGCGGCGCCTTCATCGGCCAGCACGGTTCGTGGAATCGCGAACCTCGCAGCGGCTACGAAGTCATTTTCGTGCCGTTCCGCGACGGTAAGCCCGATGGCAAGCCAGAGCCCATCCTGACGGGCTTCGTCGACGCCGCGGGCGGTGAAGCATATGGCAGGCCGGTGGGAGTCGCTGTGGATAAACGCGGCAGCGTGCTGGTTGCGGACGATGTGGGCAATGTCGTGTGGCGAATCACGAGTGCCGTGGCTGCGGCGAGTACGGCGCCGACTCCTTGAGTCGGTCGCCGCTCGCTCATTGACCGGTCGCGCCGGTTACTTGGACCAGGCGGCGAACTCCGTCTGCGACAGTGCGCCATCGCGGTTGGTATCGAGCTTCTTGAAGGCAACGAACAACTCGTCGTTCGCGCTCGCCTCGTTCAGGCTGATCTGCCCGTCGCCGTTCTTGTCCAGCGATTCGAGCGTCGGCTGACCGGCAGCCGCCGCGGTCTGCATGCCAGCCATGGACAGCGCCGAGAGGCCGGCGAAAGCAACAGTCCGGGCGGCAGACAGGAAAGTGAAATGACGCATGGGTGAAACTCCGTTTTAGACGATCTTCAGCACAATGACGCGACGCCAAGTTTGTTCCGCGTCGCTCGTCGGGCACAAGTGAGGCAAAGTAGCGACGGTTGGGCGTCGCCGTCCGCCCGCTGAGGATCTTTCGCGCTCAACCCAAGGCAGAGCCGATCCAGCGCTCCAGCGTTGACAAGTCCATAGCACCCGACTGCCGCGCAATTTCCTTGCCGCCGCGAAACGCAATCAACGTAGGGATGCCGCGAATACCGAATCGCGCGGACAGGTTCGGTTCATCGTCGGAATTGACTTTGACCAGTCGCGCACGTTGTGCAAAGCGCTCGGCCGCGGTAGTGAAGTGCGGCGCCATCATTTTGCAGGGGCCGCACCAGGGCGCCCAGAAATCCACCACTACGGGCAGATCGTTGCGATTGATGTGCTGGTCGAAACTGGCAGTGCGCAAATCGATTGGCGCACCTTCGAACAGGGCCTCGCGGCACTTGGGGCAGCGCGGAGCCTGGGAGAGTCTGTCAGTCGGAACGCGGACGACGGAGTCGCAGCGCGCGCAAACGACGTGGGTGTGATCGCTCATGAAGTCACCTCGCGGATCGAGGTGACTTCATGCTGCCTGCGATTCAGGAATCAAGTCCCCGGGGGCAGGAGTAGCCTGCTCCCGGGGATTTCCCTCATTCCTTAGGTGGCTGCACGTCGACCTTCACGTCGCCCGGGTTGTCCACCACCATCATGACCACGCGACGGTTCTGCGAGCGGCCTTCTTCCGTGTTGTTGTCGGCAACGGGCTGAGCTTCGCCATAACCCTTGGCGGTGAGCTGCTGCTCGCTCACACCCTGCTGCACCAGGTAGTCACGCACCGACTGTGCGCGCTTGCCCGAAAGCTGCTGGTTGTATTTGTCGCTGCCCTTGCTGTCCGTGTGACCCTGCAGTTCGATCTTCAGGCGCGGATATTTCTTCAGGTCGGCCGCAACTTCGCTCAACACCGGACGCGAGTCGCCTGTCAGCGTTGCCGAATCGTATTCGAAGGTCACGCCCTGCAAGGTCGCAGCTCCACGTCGCGGGCAGCCATACGCATCGACGGCTACGCCATGCGGTGTGTCCGGGCAACGATCCAGGTTATCCGTTACGCCATCGCCATCAGCATCGCCAGGAGGCAGCGGTGCGGGAGGCGGCGGAGGAGGTGGCGCTACTACTACTGGAGCTGGAGCAGGCGCCGGAGGAGGCGGGCTGCCGAAGGACAACATGAATCCCAGTCCTGCGGTGTAATCACGTACATGATCGCGTGGATCGTTCTCGCCTGGGAACGACCAACGTGCTTTCACTTCGGGGCGCAGGCTGAATTTCAGCGTGCCGTCGTCGCGAGATGCAACGTCGATGAGCAGGCCCAGGCCGGCTTGCGCCAGTGGGTCGTCTTCATGCCGCTGGCCTTCGGGCTTCGTCGACATCAGGCCGGCGCCGATGCTTATGAATGGCGAAACACGCGATTGCGCGGCGAAGATGTGCAGGGCGTCGACCGAAAAGGTCGTCAGCCGCAGCTTGTCATCCAGTGGCAGGTCGAAGTTGCCGCGGTTCACATTGAGTTCGGCGCTGACCCACTCGTTGAAATGATGGCCGAGCGTGAGGCCGTAGAAGCGGTCGTCGTCGGCGCCGCGAACGTTGTCGAGCCAGGTGTAACCGATCATTGGCGATACGTAAGTATCCCCTACGCGCTGTTCCGCCGTAGCCGCGCCTGCCGCGACGGACAGGGCAAGCAGGGTCGCTGCGCGAATGCTGAAATTCATTGGTCGTCCTCATTGGATTGTGGTCGTCCCCCAGGGCTGAGGGGTTGCGTCCTGCCGGGTTGCGAATATGCAACGGTGCGGGTGACGCAAACAGGGGAACGTTACCGGGTTACATAAGGTTCCGTCAGCGGGGTTAACCGAGGTGTGGTGTGAGGGCAACGTATTTGCCGTTGCGTACCGGGGGCGCGGGACCCAGGCGGGGCAAGGTGAGCGCAATGAAAAAAGGCCGGGCAGCTTGAACTGCCCGGCCTTTATTTTGATCGGACTGGTCCGATTGGCGTGAGCCCGTTAACGAACCGAGCCGCGACGGAACAGGTTGACGATGGCGAGCAGGATCACCGCGCCCACCAGCGAGACCAGGAACGTTGCGATGCTGATGCCTTCGTTGATAGTCGCGATGCCGAGCATCGGCGATACCACGAAACCTGCCAGCAGCGCGCCGACGATGCCGACGACGATGTTCAGGCCGATGCCCTGCTGACCATCCGTACGCATGATGATGCTGGCCAGCCAACCGACCACGCCGCCTACGATCAACCAGATAATGATGCCCATGTGCCCTCCGAAATCGCTGTAAATGTGTTCAGCGAAACAATGAGGGAAAGTATGTGCAGGTTCCGTCGCTCACCGAAGAACGGCCCGGAGCGCCGTGCGCGATGTCAGTGCAGGAAACGTGAAACCAGCTTGGCGATGACGGCTGCATTGGGATTGTCGGGCAGGTAACGCACACTGACCGTGGCGCCGACCGCGGGCAGCGATGCCGTTGCATTGTGCAGTGGACGACGATCGATGTGGCAGCACTCGACCGGGCCTGCGCCATCCTGCGGTTCGAATCGAAAATAGATTCGCGGAAAGCTTCCCATCAGCGGCGGCTGCCAGACATGTGTCACGGTGCCCTGCGCTACCGCGCCTGATTTGAGAATCTGTTGTTGCTGCGATGTCTGCTGCGCAGTGAGACGGCGCGACGTGTTCATTGCGAAGAACATGCCGATGACGAAGGCGATCGACGACAGGATTTCGGGTGACATGGGCCGAGCGAAATGTGGATCGGAAGGTGACGCGAGAATGGCCTGCGATGGCGGTGCGTGGCAGTGCGCTGGGTCACGATTTTCTACCTCTTTGCTTCGCCCGCACGCAAAGCCAAGGAGCTGACACGCAAAAGCCCCTCGACATCCACCGCCCCCTCCAGCACCGCGGCAATCTCATCCAGCGCCGCATCCACCTTCCCCGAATAATCTTCATTCGCCGAACGCGCTCCCAGTTCCGCCAGGAACGCAGCCCGGAATGCGGTGTCGGTAAACAACCCATGCACATGGCAACCAGCAACGCGCCCATCCGTCGAGACAGCGCCTTCCGCCGTTCCATCCGCGAAGCGCAACAAAGGATTAGACGTCGCCGCTCCGCTCGTCGCGCCGAGATGCATTTCATACCCGTGAAATGCAGCTCCGTTCAGCGCATGACGCCCCGCGACGGGACGCAACACTTTCTGCGGTGTCATGACAGTTTCCATGTCGAGCAGCTCCAAGCCTCGACTGCTGTCGCGGTCGCCCTCGATGCGTTGCGGGTCGCGCACCACTCTTCCCAGCATCTGGTAGCCGGCACAGATGCCGAGCACACGACCGCCGCGACGAACGTAGACACGCAGTTCTTCATCACGATGATGTGCCCGTAGAAACTCCAGGTCCGCGATCGTGGTCTTGCTCCCCGGCAGGATGATGAGATCGGCATCGAGCGGTAGCTCATCGTCGGCGGCGACGAATCGCAGGTCGACCGCCGGCTCACCCAGTAGCGGATCGAAATCGTCGAAGTTGGCGATGTGCGGCAGATGCAATACAGCGATCAGGATCTTCTTCGCCGCGGACGAGGCAGCCGTGACGCCGTTCGCCAGTTGCATGCCGTCTTCTTCCGGCAGATGCCGCGCATTGCGAATCCACGGCACGACACCGAAGGATGGCCAACCGGTGTACGACTCAATCGTAGTGAGCCCGGCGTCGAAGAGCCGCACATCGCCGCGAAATTTATTGATGATGAAGCCCTGGATTCGCGCCCGGTCCGCAGCATCCAACACGGCATGCGCGCCGACGATCGATGCGATGACGTGGCCGCGATTGATGTCACCGACCAATACCACCGGCAGGTCCGCCGCATGTGCGAATCCCATGTTGGCGATGTCATGAGACCGCAGATTCGTTTCCGCCGGGCTGCCGGCGCCTTCGACGATGACCAGGTCGGCCTCGCTTTGCAGGCGTCGATAACATTCGACAGCGATAGCCAGCAGTTCACGCTTGCTGTTGCCGTGCGCGCTCGCATTGAGCACACCCACACGTTGCCCGCGCACGATGAGTTGTGCGCCGATGTCACTCTGCGGCTTGAGAAGCACCGGGTTCATATCGACTGTCGGCGCGGTCCGGCACGCGATTGCCTGCAACGCCGTCGAGCGGCCGATCTCACCGCCATCCGCCGTGACCGCCGCATTGTTCGACATGTTCTGCGGCTTGAACGGACGCACGATCATGCCGCGATTCGCAAACAGACGGCACAACCCGGCGACGAGCAGCGATTTGCCGACATCGGAGCCGCAGCCCTGGATCATCAGCGCGCTCATCATCTGCTCCAGTATTGCTCTGCTGCGATCACGAGTGCTGACAGCACGCACAGCAGCCCACACGACCTGACGTACACACGCATGCCGTTCGCAAGCTCGATGATGCCAGGTTGGCCGCCATTGCCGAATGACGCGCGTTCATGCACGACGCCATCGTACGTCGTAGCGCCGCCCAGCTGCACGTTCAGCGCACCAGCCATCGCCGCTTCCGGCCAGCCGGCGTTCGGTGAGTCGTGCTTGCCTGCGTCACGCCACATCACGCCGAATCCGCGCATGCTGCTGATGGCGATGAATAGTCCGGCGATGCGGGCAGGCACGAGATTCAAGAGATCGTCGGTACGCGCCGCTGCCCAACCGAACATGCGCCAGCGCGGTTCGCGATGGCCGATCATGCTGTCGGCCGTGTTCATGGCTTTATAAGCGAACAGGCCCGGCAGTCCGCCGATGAGGAACCAGAAAGCCGGGGCGACCACGGCATCGTTGAAACTCTCGGCGAGACTTTCAAGCGCAGCGGCGGCGACGCCTGATTCGCTCAACGCAGCTGTATCGCGACCGACGATGCGTGATAGCGCGAGTCTCGCTTGCGATAGATCGCCCGCGGCAAGCGGTTGTAGTACATCGCGAGCGTGCATATACAAACTATGTTGCGCGAGGCCAGTCGTTGCCACGCAGGCAACGATCGCCCAGCCGAACGAAAACTCGCGGGCGAACGATTGAATGGCCACACCGGCGACGCTAGATACCGTCGAGAGGATCGCGACCGTCGCGACGCCCAGCAACCGACGCGTGACATCCGACGATGCGGAGAGATTCCACCTCTGCTCCAACCAGGCGATGAGGCGACCGATCCACACCACGGGGTGACCGATGCGATCGTAGATAGGCCGCGGATAACCCACGGCTGCTTCGAGCAGCAACGCGGGCAACAGTGGCCACGTGTCAGCCGGCACGGCCGTGAATCGCAATCAACGGTGCGTCGTGCCCGGGCACGGTGAGCCACTCGGCATCGATCCCATACACCGCTCGAAGTGTCGCGGAAGTCAGTGCCTGAGCGGGCGTGCCATCGGCCACGATCCTGCCATCCTGGAGAATGACGATGCGATCGGCGATACGCGCCGCCAAGGTGAGATCGTGAATCGTCAGGACGACGCCACGCCCCGCAGCAGCGGAGGCACGGAGCAGGTCTGCCGCTTCGAACTGATGCGCCGGATCGAGGCCGGCAAACGGTTCGTCCGCCAAAATCCATTCCGGCTCACCAGCGAACACTCGGGCGAGGAGGGCGCGTGCGCGTTCGCCGCCGGACAAAGTAGACACGACACGTTTTACCCACTGCGTGGTGTTAGTGATTGCCATCGCACGGTTCACCGCAGCGACATCGTCCGCCTCCGAAGTGACGCCGTGAAATGGAATGCGCGCCAGTCCCACCAGCGTTTGGACATCGATGGGCCAGGCGATTTCCGGCGACTGCGGTAGAAACGCGATGCGTCGCGCCCGTGCGGCGGATGGCATCGTCAACGTAGGCACGCCATCCATTTCGATCCTGCCGCCGGAAGGCTTCATCAGTCCGGCAACGCATGCGAGCAGCGTCGACTTGCCTGCGCCGTTCGGACCGAGCACGGCAGTCACGCAGCCGCTGTCGAAAGTCACGTTGACGTCGTCGAGAATGCGACGCTCGCTCCGCACGAACTGCAGCCCCTGGACGTTGAGCTGGCTCATGTGACCTGTCGGCGCATCGAATGCAGCAGGGCGAAGAAGAACGGCGCCCCCACGAGAGACATCACCACGCCGAGTTGCAACTCCGTGCCGCCGGGCAGCAGTCGCACGATGATGTCGCCGCACAATACCAAGGCCGCGCCGCCGATGGCGCTCGGAATCAGCAGCGCACTCGGACGCGCACCGAATATGGGTCGCAGCAGATGCGGCACCACCAACCCGACGAATCCGACGATGCCGGTGACCGCGACACCCGAGCCGACGATCAATCCAACACCGAACGCGAGCTGCCATTGCGCGCGATTCAGGTCGATGCCGAGCGAACGTGCACCGACTTCCCCGAGCGTCAAAGCATCGAGTGCGCGTCCGCAACTCAACGTCGCGATGGCGCCGATGGCGATGAGTGGCGCGGCGAGTGTGACATCGTCGAGACTGCGATCCGTCAGCGCGCCCAATAGCCAGCGAATGATTTCACCCGCGGCCCATGGACTGGGCGACAGCGACAGTGCCAGCGAAATCCCGGCCACCGCGATGGAACTGAGAATGATGCCGGACAGGATTAGTGTCAGCGCGCTGGCAGCCATGCCCGACAACAGGAACAGAACCACCATGCCGAGCAATCCGCCGAGCACGCCGCACACCGGCAGCACGAATGGATTGAGTCCGGCGATGCCGAAGAAAATGCTCAGCACCGCGCCGAGAGCGGCCATCGCGGAAATGCCCAGCGTTCCCGGATCGGCGAGCGGATTGCGCAGATAGCCTTGTAGCGCGGCGCCGGCAAGTCCCAGTGCGCCGCCGACCAGGATAGCTAGGAGGGTTCGTGGCAACCGCAGTTCGATCAGGATGGAGCGACCCACGTCGTCCTGGTTGGTCCAGGCATCCCAACCCAGGTTGACCTTGCCGACCGCGATCGAAACACAGGCGAGCACGGTGACCACGACGAGCAGCAACGGAATGAACCAGCGAGGCTGCCTGCTCATAACGAGGATCTCGCGTGAATGGTTCGTTGGGCATCATCGCGCGCCTGCACCAGTGCGCCGAGGGCATCGATCATAGTCGGCCCGGCGCAATAGAGCATGCGCACAGGAAACAATTCGCGCGTCATTCTCGATTGCAGGGAACGCAACACGCGATGCTGGACGACGCTTTCCGCATGCGTCGGCGCTCCGGGGGAGGTATCGCCCACGAGCAGGACTTGCGGAGGCGAAGAGACCAGCAGTTCCAGCGACAACGGACGGAACTCGCGAATGCCGTAGCGTTCGGCCACATTCTCCAGTCCCACCACGCGCATCAGTTGGCCGGTGACAGTGTCGATCCCCGCAGTGAGGCCGCCAGGTTGATAGACAGCAGCCGTCAATGGAACGAAGCCCGCCGGCGGCCGCGACGTTTCGAGCGCCGCTTCTATACGCGCTACCAGTGCTTCACCTGCCGCTTCCCGACCAAGTAAAGCAGCGACTTGGCGGACTTGCGCGATGCTCGCGACGATCGAGTCCGGCACGTCGAACAGTTCGAAGCGAATACCGACGCGCGTCAACGCATGACGGGTCGCTGTCGCGGAGTGCCGGCTGGTCAATACCAGGTCCGGTTTCAGCGCCACGACTTCTTCGGCGGTCTCATAAGTGATCGGAAATTGCCGCGCCCGTTCCGCAATCGTCGAGCGCCAAGGATCCAGCGAGTAGTGACTGATGGCGGCGATCCGCTCAGGGGGCGACAGCTCCACCAGTATCGTATCCAGGCAAAGATTCAAGGAGACGATGCGTAGAGGAACGGGATGCTTGATTGCTGGTTCCGCGGCGCCCACCGAGTTGAACGTCGCGCACAGTGCGATTGCGGCGGCGACGTAGAGGAAACGGTGTTTCACACGGCACCCAAGACTTCACCCACGCGACTCCACTCGTCATGGTGGGGCAGTCCGAACCTGAGCAACGTCGCATCGTGCGCGAACGGTCGCGACAGCACTCCCTGCGACAGGAGTTGAACGAACCTCTCCTTGGCATCCGGCGCGGACGCCAACCGAAACAACGAGGTACCGCCCACGATGCGAAAGCCTGCACCGGTCAGCATGTCATCCACGCGGGTTGCTTGTTTACGCAGTTGCTCTCGCATGCCAGTCATCCATGCTCGATCCGCATATGCATGCATGCCCGCCGTAATCGCATCCACGGATACCGGCCAGTCACCCAGCACGTCGCGCAGCGATTGAATGATTGCCGGCGCAGCGATCACGAAGCCCAGTCGCAATCCCG
>JBEVKB010000124.1:0-18722 GCA_040509875.1 Steroidobacteraceae bacterium
TGACACCGGCCACCGAAGGGACTGCACGACTGTTCGGCACTGCCGTGCGTGCGAACGACCTGGCCACGCGGCGCCGGGTTGGCTACATGTCGCAGTCATTCTCTCTCTACACCGAACTCACCGTGCTCCAGAACCTGGTGCTGCATGCCCGGCTCTTCGAAGTCCCTCACGACGAAATCGATGCACGCGCGGCGGCGACGGCTGCGCAGTTCGGCCTCGGCGATCATCTCCATACTCTGCCCGACGCACTTCCGCTCGGCGTACGCCAACGCCTGTCTCTCGCGGTCGCGGTGATCCACCGGCCCGAGATGCTGATCCTCGATGAGCCCACATCCGGCGTGGATCCCGTCGCGCGCGATCGATTCTGGGAACTGTTGATCGATCTGTCGCGGCACGACGGCGTCACCATTTTCATTTCCACGCATTTCATGAACGAAGCCGAGCGCTGCGATCGGATCTCCTTCATGCATGCGGGCCGGGTGCTGGCAAGCGGCGCTCCGGAAGAACTCATCCGTGCGCGCGGCAGCGGGACACTCGAAGACGCTTTCGTCGCGTATCTCGAAGAGGTGGATCCGAACATCGCTGCGTCGACGGATCGAAGCCCGGCCGTACCTGCATCCCACGATGCCAAGATGCTCGCATCGCGGGCGGTGGCGCAGCGCTTCAGCTTGAGCCGCCTGTTGACCTACGCACATCGGGAAAGTCTCGAGCTTCAGCGCGACCCGGTCCGACTGACGCTGGCACTGATCGGTACGCTGATGCTGATGTTCATCATCGGCTACGGCATCAGCATGGATGTGGAGGATCTCACGTTCGCGGCGCTGGACCGGGACCAGTCGGCCGCAAGCTCAGAGTATCTGCTGCAATTCTCCGGCTCGCGTTACTTTCGCGAACGCTCTCCCATCGTCGACCACGCCGACCTGGATCGTCGCATGCGCAACGGCGAGCTGTCGGTAGCCCTGGAAATTCCCACCGGATTCGGCCGTGAGCTGCACGCCGGCCGCGTCCCGCAGATCGGCGCGTGGATCGACGGTGCGATGCCTTTGCGGGCGGAGACGATACTCGGTTACGTGCAGGGTCTGCACGGCGGGTATCTTGCCGGTGCCGGTCTCCAACTCGGGCAGCAGCCTGCCGTGCCGCTCGCAACCGTCGAGATGCGCTATCGCTACAACCCCGAAGTCAACAGTATCGATTCGATGGTGCCGGCGGTCATTGCACTGCTGCTCATCTTCATTCCCGCGATGCTCTCGGCACTCGGCGTGGTGCGCGAGAAAGAACTGGGATCCATCCTCAATTTCTACACGACGCCGGTCACGCGACTGGAATTCCTGGTCGGCAAGCAGTTGCCTTATATCGCACTGGGCATGTGCAACTTTGCGTTGATGGTGGCTGCCGCCGTGGCGATATCCGGCGTACCGCTCAAAGGAAGCGTCGCAACCCTCAGCTGCGCCGCCCTGCTCTACATCGCCTGCGCCACCAGCTATGGCCTGCTGATCTCCGCGTTCACCAACAGCCAGATCGCCGCCATTTTCGCGGCGTCGCTGGGTACGTTGATTCCGGCGATTCAGTTCGCCGGACTGCTCAATCCCGCCTCGTCGTTGACAGGCATTGGCGCGTTCATCGGCAGTATCTATCCGACCACGCATTTCCTATCCATCTGTCGCGGAATATTCTCGAAAGCGCTCGGTTTCGCCGATCTGCACGCGGAATTCGGTGCGCTTGCAGTGGCGCTGCCCTGTATCGCGCTGCTGTCCGCCGCATTGTTGAGGAAGCAGGCGAAATGATCTGGCGCGCGCTGGGCAACACGTTTCACCTGGGCGTCAAGGAATTCCGCAGCCTGTACCGCGATCGGGGGATGCTGATCCTGATAGCGTGGGCGTTCACGGCAGGAATCTATCTGGCCGCCCGTGCGCAGCCAGAAACGCTCAGCGCGGCTCCCATCGCCATCGTCGACGAAGATAGATCCCAGCTGTCGGCACGAATCGCCGGAGCCTTCTACGCGCCCTACTTCCGAATGCCAGACTTCGTTTCGTTGAGCCAGGCCGACCGTGGACTCGATAGCGGCATCTACACGTTCACGCTGGATATACCGCCGCATTTCGAACGCGACACGCTCGCGAGACGCAATCCGGCGGTACAGCTGAATGTGGACGCAACCAGGCTGTCCCAGGCGCTGGTGGGCACCGGATACATTCAGAGCATCATCGACCGCGAAATACTGGAATTCGCGCAACGGCACCGCGCGGCGCAGCCCGCATCGATCGACTTAGTACCGCGCCTGAAGTTCAATCCCATCGGCTCGCACATGTGGTTCGGCGCCGTCATGGAACTCATCAACAATGTCACGCTGCTGGCCATCGTGCTTACCGGGGCTGCGTTGATCCGGGAGCGCGAACACGGGACAGTCGAACATCTGCTGGCAATGCCGCTGCGGCCGGTGGAGATCATGCTCGCCAAGGTGTGGTCGATGGGCGTAGTCGTGCTCTGCGCCGCGACGATGTCGATCTACATCGTGATCGAAGGCATGCTCGGCGTACCGATCTCCGGATCGATCGGCCTGTTCCTCGCGGGCACGGCCCTCCACTTGTTCGCAACGACTGCGTTGGGAATTTTTCTCGGTACGGTCGCCCGATCGATGCCGCAGTTCGGGCTGCTCGTGATCATGGTGCTGCTGCCGTTGCAGATTCTCTCCGGCGGCACGACGCCACGCGAGAGCATGCCGCCCGCGGTCGCTACCTTGATGCTGGCGGCGCCGACAACGCATTTCGTCGCCATGGCGCAGGCTGTTCTCTTTCGCGGCGCCGGCCTCGATGTCGTGTGGCAACCAATGCTTGCGATCGCGGGCATCGGCGCAGCACTGTTTACAGTCGCGCTCGCACGGTTTCGCCGAGCAGTCGCGAGCATGCAGGGCTGAGAAGGCGTCAGTCCGCCCGCCTGGGTACTCGCCGGGATATTCTCTTGACGCTAGGCGTGATGCGTAAAACGCGACGCCGCGCTGAGTTCGCCGATGGCGTCGAGCAACGCATTCGTGTCGACCGGCTTGCCCAGAAAACGCGTCGCAGGAATCGGCGTGTGAATACTACGGACCAGCGACGGCAGATCGCCGCTGAGAATGATCCCGGGAATCTCCGCGTCGAGCAGGGTCCGCGCCTGCACCAGCAGTTCGAGTCCCGAATGCGACGAGTCCAGATGATAATCGGCGACGATCAGATCCCCGGGACGCAGCGACGGCAAGAGTTTCTCTGCATCGCCGAAAGACCCAGCGCTGCGTATCTCGAAGCCTTCCAGCTTGAGGAACAGTTCGGTGGCCATCCGCACGCCGTCATTGTCTTCGATCAGCAAAATCCTTGCTTTAGGCGCGATCGACGGTTCGGTTGCCGGCGGATCCGATTCGATTCGAGCGGCGCGACCGGCAGTTATGAGTTCAGCGGGAATGCACACGATGACTTCCGTGTATCGCCCGACCTGGGAGGTTATCCGCACTTTGAACTCGAGCAGCCGCGCCACCTCCTTGACGATTGCCAGTCCCAGTCCCACGCCCAGGCGCTTCGCCCCGTGGGTATCCACCTGGTAGTACTCGTCGAAGATCCGCTCCAGCTTGTCCGGCGGAATGCCGATGCCGGTATCGCGAACACAGATGGCCAGGCCATCGTCGCGTTGCGTGCAGCTCACCGAAACCGATCCGCGGTCCGTGTATTTCAGGGCGTTCGAAATCAGATTCTGCAATAGTTGGGTAAACAGCACACGGTCCGTCGAGATCGTCACATGAGCGGCATCGAAGATGAGATCCAGGCCGCGCTCCATTGCAATCGAGCTGAACTCAGACTGCAGTTCCTCCAGCACCTCGGCGAGGTTGACGGCGACGTGCACCGGTTCGATCGCACCCGATTCCAATCTGCTGATATCCAGCAACGCGTTCAACAGACGCGTCGTACTCTCGATGGCCTGTTTCTGGTGCTCCAGCAACGCCCGTAGTTCGGGGTCTCCAGCCAGTCTTGCCATGGAGGCGTTCAATAGCTTTACTGTATGGAGCGGCTGTCGCAGATCATGGCTCGCAGTCGCGAGGAAACGGCTCTTGGCGCGATTCGCCCGGAGCGCCTCTTCGCGTGCGTTGACCAGTGCTTCATTGACACGCTGGCGCTCGCTCATGTCGCGGATGGCAGCTGCAACGAAAAGCCGGTCGGCAAGCTTGAAGGGCGCGAGCCGGATGCCGGCGGCAAATTCGGATCCATCCGCACGCCTGGCGTAAAGATCTGTCATCGCGGCACCCATCTCGCGATTGCGAGGCACCGCCATGAAACCTGAGATGTGATGTCCGTGGCGCGAGCGAAACCTTTCCGGGACCAGCATCTCGATCGGCTGCCCAAGCATTTCCGACGCCGGGTAGCCGAACAGCTCCGTGACGGTATCGTTGGCAAAACGAATGTGCCCCCGATCGTCGATGACTACCAGGGCGTCCGGCGACGAACGCAGCAGATGCCGCGTAATCTCGGCAAACTCGTCCATTGTTGCTCTGGAGGGATAGGATGGGCTGAATCCTTGGAATCCCGGCCATGACACTACCATGGTGGGCGAGCAGATTGCATTATTGACCCTCGGGCAGCGCCATCTGATATGAGCTGGTTACGATCTCCCGCGAAGGCCGTGAGTGTCTCTAAGGGACAGGCACAGGCCGCTGCGGGGATGTCGCAGGTGCCGATGAAGGCAATTCGTGCACCCTGTCCGACTCGTTCTCATTGTTCGGACGCATGGACTCTTCCGACGCGAGAAGCGGATCTGGCCGATCTAACTTACCGCTGCGACGAAACCGCCCTCCTGAGGAACAAGCGGCCGCTCGTCGAGCAGCTCATGACGATCGCGCGTGCGTCCGTGCTCGAAGAGATGGCGAGCGGGATTTGCCGCGCGGAAGCGAGTGTGACGCCACTTCAGCATGCCCTGCTTCAAGCAGTCGGGCGCAGCGACCGCTAGTTCTTCGAATCGGACGTTCAAACTTGGGCATCACCCGATTTGCGTGTAACCCCAGCCTGTCCAGAAGACCCTCAGCGTGCTCCTCAGGGCTTGCGGGCTACACCGAAATCCTACTTTCGGGATTCATCGAAGGCGCGTCGGCTCTCTGCGATGCTTGGCCAGTTGTCTCGAATCCAGGACGTGAAGCCTTCCAGGGCGGGCAGCATGCTTGCGCCCATGAACGTCAGTTCATACTCGACGCGTGGCGGCACTTCGGGGAAATAGTGGCGTAGCAGTAACCCATCGCGCTCGAGGTTACGCAGCGTGAGTGTCAGCATCCTTTGCGTGATGCCCTCAATGCCGTTCTTCAACTCAGAGAAGCGCAGCCGATGACCAGGCGCGATAGCCAAGTGAGACATGACGAGGATCGTCCACTTGTCGCCCAGGCGAGCAAGTACGCCATGCGGGGCGCATGGCTTGAATCGTGGCCCTCCAGGCGTCTGTTCGTAGGCACGGCCGTGGATTGATCCAGTCATGGGTATCACTCATGTTACTGAAGCTGAAGAATGTGCCGTCTTTCGGGCTTCTTGGCTTGGATATAGATTAGTAACCCTAGCACACACGAGTAAAGCCCAATCAATGTCAGAGGAAAAACGCTCGATTCTTGTATTTGGTGCAACCGGCCAGCAAGGCGGTTCCGTTACTGCCGCGCTCATCAGCGATGGTTGGCCCGTACGAGCACTGGTCAGGGATGCAGGCTCCGCCAAGTCGGCCGCGCTTCACAGCGCTGGCGTCCAGCTTTTTCAAGGAAGCTTTGCAAGCACTGAGTCCATCCATGAAGCAATGAAGGGGGTTTACGGCGTTTTCAGCGTGCAGCCGAGTTCCCCCCAAGCGGCAATGTACGGCGTATCGGATGAGGACGAAGTGCGTTATGGGATTTCTATAGCAGATATCGCTGCGCAGAGCGGCGTGAAGCACTTGGTGTACTCCTCAACCGCCGCAGTGAGCGAGGGGTTGACCGGAATGGGGCACATGGATTCGAAGGCCGCTATCGAGGCGCACATCCGCAGCTTGAACATGCGAGCCACCATCGTGCGCCCGGCGGCATTCATGGAAATGCTCTTGATGCCTGGTTTCGGCCTCGATAAGGGCTGCTTCAATTTCTTCATGGAACCCGATCAGCCAATGCAACTGATCGCGGTTCCCGACATCGGCCGTATCGTTTCGGCCATCTTTTCTGCTCCAGAGCGCTTCGCGGGGAAAGCCATTGAAATCGCCAGCGACACGGTTACAGGGAACGATCTGGAGACTGCGTTCAGCGAGGCAGCTGGTCGGAAGATCACCTATTCTCGCTTCTCTGATGAGGTGCTCCAAGGAAATGAGTTCCTGGCGAAGCTCACCGCACTGAATGACAGTGGACGCTTGGCTGGTAAGGCTGATCTTGAAGCCTTGCGGAAGATTCATCCCGGCCTGCAATCCTTTAGGTCTTGGCTAGCCGGGCCAGGGCGCGATGCGTTTCTCCATGCGCTTGGGACCGCAGGCGCATGGAGCTACGGGCACGACTAATCTGAATATAGATTTGTGTTTGTCACACGTGCTTGTGAACCGTGCGTTTGATCTACTTCGCAGGTTCAGTTGGCGCTCTCGATAAAGCTAGCCACTTCCTTGGGATGAGACATCATCACGGCGTGACTGCTGCTGATTTCCCGGGTCTTCGCGTGCGCCCGCTTCGCCATTGTGCGCTGGGCATCGGTCGCGCGGCGAAGGCCGCCGATCGATGGGCGAACGGGAATCTGTCCGCGCGGATTCTGGATTCATCCAACGAGATGAGCTCAGTGCGTTTGCCGCGCGCTTCAATCGCATGGCCGACGCACTCGCCCACATCGTTCAAGTCTCAGCGTAAGTCGCAAATGTCAAAACGGGCTACTTTTCCGTCCTGGATGGTGAATAGGTGTCCCACAGTTTTATCCTTGAGGCCGTGTGCCTGCCCTTGGATCGGGTTTCCTTCTAAGTCTCGAACGGTCTGCTGGACTTCGGCGACAATCTTGCCGTCTTCAGTTCGGCGGACGGCGACGGGCTCGACATGCGGATCGACCACTGCCCACTGCCGAGTCCAATAATCGCGTATTGCCTTACGACCGTATACGTAACCTCCCTCCATTCCATTGGCCCAAGCCACGTCGTCGGTAAGTGCGAGAAGCACGCCGTCGATGTCACGCGCGTTGAAGCGATCGTACAGGCGCTGGATGAGTGCGATGCCGTTGTCCATGAAGCTCTCCGAAGCGATTGACTACCGTTGCAAGTCAGACTATATATGCACATATGTATTTGGTGAAAGGTATTTTTTTCACTGATTGATGCCGCATGCGAGTGCCGGATGGCCCGTGATGAAGCACGCACGCAGGCGGACGCGTAGGCCTGGCATGCACCCAATCGGTAGCGAATACAGAACGGAGCAATTGATTGCCCATGCATAGTGTTCTCGCCATCTCGATGGCCTTGGCGGCGCTCTCGTCCCCGTGTTTTGATGACCCTACACTCGCGCGTACGCTACGCGCGCTTGATGAGCGACTGCTCGTAGCCGTTCATCGTGGAGACCGGGCGACCTGGGAGGGACTGACAACTCCGGACTTCGCTTACGTCGAAGAAGGCGTGGTCCAATTGCGCCAACAATTTCTGGCTGGCCTTCAAGAGGACCATCTCGAACCGCTGGTGATCCGGGACTACACGGCCTGTGGATCGGGTGATACGGCGATCGTTCTTCACCATGACACCGTACCGGGCATCTCTTCTTTCGATGGTACAGTGGCTCTCTATCTGATGACGGAGACCTGGCAGCGGCTGGGAAGCAACGGAAGTGATTGGAAACTGCGGATCGTTCACATCGAGGCCGTCCGCGCCGATCCTCCACACATTGCCCTCATACCGGGTCAGATCGATGAGCTGGCCGGCACGTACACGCGTGGCGCAACGCGCGTTACGATCCGACGTAATGGCTCGCATATTCTTGAGAAGCGCAACGGAAGTGCGGAGCGGGAGCTATTGGCTGAAACGCGCGACAGCCTCTTTGTTGCTGGGGATCCTCGTGTGAGATGGATATTCCTGCGCGATCAAGAAGGCCGCGTGGCCGCAATGGCGGAACGCTATGAGAATCTGGAAATCATCTATCAACGGCAACACTAACGCCCGCGCGTGCGCGCTTTCGGCACCAAGGCAAATCTGGCACTTTGCCCCGGAGGCTGGACAGCAACATTGTCGATGCAATCGCGTGGTCGCCGGGCCAACGCTAAAGTTAACTCGAATCGTCGGACCATCAATCTGCTTTGTCTGTCAGCCACGCTCGGCGATTGAATACCTAGACGAGTAACGCACATATAGACATTGTGATGAAGTGTTAGTGGAGATTATGCGTAAGGATTCGGAAGTGCTTTCCACGCCCGGCCACCTGATAAGCACCGCGGCACGCGGCTTGGCTCGTTTGAGCGAAGCCCGCCTGAAGCCGCTTGGCTTTGGCGTCGGGCATTTGCCAGTGTTGGTCGCGCTTCGGGATGGTCGTGCAAGCACGCAGCGCGACCTCGCCCGCCTCGCACGGATCGAGCAGCCGCCGATGGCGCAGATGCTCTCACGCATGGAGCGAGACGGGCTGATCACGCGCACGCCCGATCCGGACGATGGGCGCAGCAGTCACGTCACCCTGACTAGGGACGCAGAGGCACGTCTGCCGGAGGCGATCGCTGTGCTGCTTCAAGGCAATCGCGAGGTCCTGACCGGCTTTACTGACGACGAAGCGGAGCAATTCGTGGCAATGCTGAAGCGTGTAATCGCAAATCTCGATCGGATCACAAGCGCGAGCCAGCAACTGGCGCAGCCAACCTGATCTCAAACATTGCTTGAAAGGGATGAACTCACGCGCGATCGCCGACGATCTGGAACGCCGCGATCAGTAGGCATACACAAGCAATGTTAATCTAGAGTGTTGGCCTGTTCCTCTCGCTGTCGGCAATGACGTAATGGAAAACAGCTGCGGGAGTCTGGAAGATGAATACATATCGGGGTCGGTGTTACTGTGGATCGGTCAAGCTTCGACTCGAGACTGATAAGCTTGCGTCACAGCTTGGTGCGCGAGCCTGCCAATGCGACTTTTGTCGACTGCATGGTGCGTCGTGGACGTCTGATCGAGCCGGAAGACTATTCGTGGAGATCGAAGGCCCGACCAACCGCTTCCGGATGGGCACGCATAGTGCCGAGTTTCTGATATGCGCCACCTGCGGCGTACCGACCGCCGTGATCTGGCATCCGCAGGACGGGCCCCTTCTGGCAGTCCTCAGGGTCGAATGCATGGAGGTACGACCGGAGCTTGCTGCGCATCAGGTCGAAACCGATTTCGAAGCGGAAACTCTCGGCGAGCGCTTGGCGCGACGGCGCCGCAACTGGACGCCTGCTTCGGTCTCAGGCCCATAGCCATTGATGGATACGTTCACTGCTCACGTTCACATCGATCCGCTGCCATTTCGACTTTGAGGAACCTGGTTTGCTTATTGAAATCCGGAGGGACTTGCCGGGACCCGCAATGTAGGAATGCTCGGCATCGGTTTTGGTCGGCTTGCCTACTCCACCGAACGTTTACTCTGAGCGGCAGAGCTGTTGGTGGTACATCGCCGTAGACATCCTGCTATCTGCCAGACGGCTCGTCGTCTAGGGCAGTGGCACAACGCTTGAGCAGCTCACAAAGAAGCCTGGCTTCTTCTGCTGACAGCATGGAGAGCATTTGTCGCTCCACCACATCAGCCGCTTTCGCGCCCTCCACAACCGCCTTTTGGCCCGCCTTCGTCAGCTCGGTCATGATGACTCGGCCATGCCCCGGGTGCGGGTTACGCACGATTAAACCTCCGCGTTCCAGATTGACGAGGATGGCCTGCATGGTCTGCGGCGTCACGAATGCCGCGCGCGCCAACTCGGCATTCGAGATTCGCGGATTGCCTGCGACGGCGAGCAGCACGGCGTTCTGCGGCGTGGTGATGCCGATCCGCGCGAGTTCTGCATCCAAGCGTTGCCGCAAACGATGTTGCGTGATCTTCAGGTTGTAGCCAACCCAGTCAACACCGCTTCGCGGCACCCCTTTCGCCGTTGCCATATCAGGGCCCTTACATTAGTATCAGGACACTGATATTAACCAACGAGCGCTTCTATGACAACGCCAATCGGCCCGGACTTCATTGCCTTGCAAGTACGCAACCTCGCTGCATCCAAGAAGTTCTACATGGAGGTCTTCGGTTTCGAAGCCGCGGCGCAGAGTCCGCCTGGCGCGGTCGTTCTAAAGACGGCACCGATCCCGCTGGCTTTGCGGGAGCCTCTCCACCCACTTCCCGAAGCGGGGCCGCTCGGCGCGGGCATGGTTCTCTGGATCGCGTGCGACGACTCCAGCGCGCTGCACGACCTGATCGTAAAGCGTGGCGGCACGATACTTAGCCCGCTTGCCGATAGTCCCTTCGGTCGCTTCTTCGTTGCCGGTGATCCGGATGGCTACGCGATCACCTTTCATACGGCACGTAGCTGACCACGATCCGTTCCTTCCAACTGGGACTCTCGGCAGCAAATCTGGTGACCGGATGACCTTCACCATGCTTCCGGACGGTACAGTGCTCATGCGCATCAAGAACAAGAGCGTGATGAGTCTCGCTGGAAGCTTGAAAAATAAGGGGCAGAGCCCGTCCCGGTTGAGATGCTGTCCCGGTAATGCTCGGCCTCGACACCAATGTATTGGTGCGCTTTCTCGGTCAAGATGATCAGGCACAGTTCGCACGCGCCCAAAAGATCATCGGGCGCGAGTCACGCAAGCGTAGCGGTGTACTCATCAGTCTCTTGGTCTTGCTGCAAACCGAATGGGTGCTGCCAGGGCGCTACAGCCTGACAAAGGCCGAAATCCTCGCGGCGTTCTCACCTTCGAGTGCCAACTCGATCATCAGGTGCGGAGAGTCCAATGGCTCCCATATTTGTTACGCCTGGTCACTGGCGCCGTGTCGGCTTTCGATCGCCATTTTCGCGGGGTGCTCTACGCACTGTGTTCGCCCACGACACATGCTATACCTTTAAGTCACTCCTATTTGTCAGCGGCGTTGCGAGCGGACGCAGAGCTGGCCGGCCCAGCCGGCGCTTACCGTGTCGTGCCATCTCCTACGGCTACGTGTCTCGGGAGGAGACCTGTCGTTCCCTCACTCGTCCGCCGATCCGTCGAGGCCCTTGCTCACTGGAGACCACATGACGCCGCTGCCGCCCGTGCAATTCGATCAAAGTGATTTTTTCGCCGCCACTGATTCCTACACTGACGCTGACTTCGACACGCTCGGCTTCGGTGTGATCGGTTTCGACGCCGACGGCATGGTGCGGCGGTATAACAAGCTCGAGTCGCAACTGGCCGGCCTGTCACCCGCCCGCGTACTCGGAGCGTCTCTTTTCACGAGCGTGGCGCCTTGTATGAACAACTTCATGGTCGCGCAGAGATTCGAGGATGCGGTTGCCAATGAAACGTCACTGGACGCCACCATCGATTACGTCCTGACCTTGCGAATGCGTCCGATAAAAGTGCTGCTGCGCCTGCTCGCGCAGCGCCAGACCCCACTGAGGTACGTCCTTATCCAACGGCGACTGTAGTGTCGACGCCGGCAACTTTCGCCCCCGACCATGTGGAACACGAAGCGCTGCTGCAGTGCCTGCTTCGAGCGGTGGAATCCAGCGTCGTCACCGTCGACGGGGTATCCCGATATACCGTAAGCGGCGGCATCGCGCGCATGGACGCCAGCGCGCCCGGGTCGGACGCCCTGATGAAACGGACCGACCAGGCGCTGTACTTGGCAAAGGGCCGGGGACGCAATCGCGTCGAGTGCTGGGCCGCAGCCTAGCTCCTTGTCGATCTCACAGAAGCTCCCCGCGAATGACAGAAACCAATACCGAAGGCTACGAGAGACTGATGCAGTTCCTTTACCGGGCCCCCATCGGCCTGGTGCAGATGACCGCCGTCGGCGACATCGAGATGATCAATCCGATGGCCGCAAACCTGCTCATGCCGCTATCGCACGCCGGCAACCTGGACAACCTTTTCGTTGTGCTTGGAAACGTGGCCCCGCAACTGCCAGGAATCGTTGGCGCCTTTGCCGAGCCGAGCGGCGATGTCTGCGAGTCGATGCGCTTACCTCTCGCCGCCGGTGGCAACTCCCAAGAACCGCAGATCCTGTCACTCAGCATAGTGAAGCTGGAGGAAGCGCGCTTCATGGCAATGATCAGCGATGTGACGCAGGAAGTGCAGCAGATCGAGGCTGGCGTGCAGCGACGCCTGCTTCTCGCCGGGCGCACGGACACCCTGACGCAGATGCCTAATCGCATCGCGGCGTGCGAACTGCTCCAACAAGCGATGACGCGCACTTCACTGGATGCCACGTGGGAACTCGCGCTCCTGTTTATCAACTGCGACCGTTTCAAGCACATCAACGACATCGCAGGCCACGCGATCGGCGATGAAGTGCTCGGCCTCATGGCCAGTCGTCTGCTCGCATCGCTGCGACAGCGTGCTCGCAACGACCGGGTCGTCCATATGGAATCGGTAGCCGCCCGCGTAGGCGGCGACGAGTTTGTGGTGATCCTCACCGACCTGCAGGCTCCGGACGATGTCCACACGGTTGCACGGCGGCTGCTCGATGTCCTCGGTCGCTCCTACAGCATCAAGACACACCAGTTTCATTGCACGGTGAGCATAGGCGTCGTTCTGCAGGCCAATCTCGCGGGGGATACGGAAACCGCCCTTCAGCACGGCAGAGTCGCCATGCTCGAGGCCAAGCGCTTCGGGGGCGGGCAATGCGTGGTATTCGAACCGGAAATGCAGGAACGTGCTGCTCGCCGCAGCGGCATGGAGAGCGCACTGCGCCGGGCGATAGCCGAGGAAGAATTGTTCGTCATGTACCAGCCTGTCGTCCGGCTGGTTCCCTCAGAAACAGGGCGCCCTGTCGTGGATCGCTCGGCCGGCGTGGAGGCGCTGGTGCGTTGGCTGCATCCGACGCGGGGGGTGGTATCGCCTGTCGAATTCATAGCAGCGGCCGAAGAATTCGGGCTGATCGGTGCGCTCGGGACATTCGTGCTCGAGACCGCCTGCCACCAATTCGTTTCCTGGCGACAGGAACTGGGATCGTGCGCACCGCGGCTGCTGGCCGTCAACCTCTCTCGAGGTCAACTCGCAGATCCCGCCTTCATCGTCTCGATCGAGGGAATTTTACAGCGAAGCGGCATGCCGCCGCAGTCCCTGCAGCTGGAGATAACGGAGAGTCTTGCGGCCCAGGACGAGTCCGTGCAGGCAAAGCTGCGGGAGTTGAAGGCGCTCGGGCTGACCTTGGCATTGGACGATTTCGGTACCGGGTATTCGTCGCTTGCCAGCCTGCACTTGCTGCCCGTCGATACGATCAAGATAGATCGGTCATTCGTTACCGACGTCGTTACCAGCCTGCACCATCGCGTACTCATCGAAGCCACCGTCCGCGTAGCAAAGAATCTAGGGATGGGAACCGTCGCTGAAGGAATCGAAACGGCCGAGCAGGCTGCCATCGTCTGCCTCCTGGGATGCGAGAAAGGCCAGGGATATTTTTTCGGCAGGCCACTGCTCGCAG
Organism: Steroidobacteraceae bacterium; assembly: GCA_040509875.1. Taxonomy (GTDB): domain Bacteria; phylum Pseudomonadota; class Gammaproteobacteria; order Steroidobacterales; family Steroidobacteraceae; genus Steroidobacter. The sequence goes on from JBEVKB010000124.1 coordinate 13,599, forward strand.
CGAATCTCGCGCAGTGGGCCAAAGCAGGGGTGGAATGATTCCAACTACACGCGCGTTCTCGCATCTTCGCTTGTAAACACCACCAACCCGGCAGCCGCAGCTAGTGACGGCATGCCCGCCCGTCCATCTGCAGGTAGATGCGATGCCCGCCACAGCGCAGATCCCAGAAAATCATAAGTCAGTACTTCAGTGCCTGCATCCCCTGATCCGCTTGCTGGCGCGCGCTGCAGGCCGGTGCAAGGCCCGCAGTTGTGATATCAGAACAGATATGACGATAATTCCCGTCGCGGCATGATTGTCACTGCGCGTTCGCTCAGTATCTTCGTGCCGCGTTATCGGAAATGAGACAAGCGACAGCTGCTTGCGCCATTCATCATGCCGCCGTATGTATCGAGACGCTGCGTTCGGTGCGCAGCCTGGCGATGGCAGGTGGACTGTGCTGGGCTGCAGGTTTACCTGTGGAACCCGTTCCCTCGATCTTTGTTTAATCGGTCCGTCTGAGATACCGGCGCCGGGGGACCATGGCCTTCCGACTTCAGTGACGACGCCTGCGAGGAGTCGATATGAGGGCTATTGCTGACGCTCCGCCTCGGAAACCCAGCTGTGCATAACCGGCGGTTGCTGTGCCCACTCGCTTTGGATCTGCGCTGCGCGCTCCCGCAAATAACCAGCGGGATCCCTTCTCAATCTTCTCTTGAACGGACTTCGCGCTCAGCTCGCTCTGCTTCAATTGTGGCAGTTGAAGCTCCACCAACAATTCAGAGTGCGAGCGCGCCTGCTCCAGATTGTCGCGGACGAGCTGCTTGTCATCAGGGGTGCCATGGTAGACCTTCCTAGAATCTGATGTTCGATAGAACGATGCGCGCACCTGCGCTGCCCACTCCGAGGGTTTTATCCAATCAAGCTTTCCTGATTCATCCCGCAACGTAGGCGGCGGCCACGGCAGTCATTTCCCCACAGTTGCCACGCATGTTGCCTGTCTCTCGCAAAAGCTGCCCCATCGTCACGTAAGGCACATTTTGTTGCCTGATAGACGCTAACGCGTCGCTGGCATCAATACGATGGCCCGCTTCAACGCTTTTCTTCAAATCGATACTATCGTCATAACGCTTGTTGTCCGCCTTGGCGCCATCTTTAAAGAATTCTCGCGAAGACTTGTAGCATTTTTGAACAAGTTCCCAGGTCGGTTCCATGAATCAGGCTCCGGATTCTGCGGCTGAGGCGCCGCCGTGGAGCCATAGTAAGTAACGGGAGGCTTAGCATCTGGAAAGTTTCGTAAGATCGAGTTTCCCGCGCGGCATTACCGAGAATGTAATATTCCGGGTGGAACTGAATTCGCCAGTGGCGATTCGGCTATGACCCAAAAGACCTTCCCTTCCTCGGTCTATTCCGGTTAGATGCGACGAAGAGCCCCAACACGGTCAATCGCCAACGCCACCCTGCATCTTCACCGGAAATCTCACGTAGCGCAGATCACCCGCTGTGCCCACGAGATCTCGACCGATCGCGTGTGTCGAGTCAAGCAACTCGTCGGGCTCGACTACGCGCGATGCGGGAACATCGGCAAGAGTGAGCCGCTCGACAATGTCGTCTGCCGTCAGCACGGAGACTGCAGCGGCAATGACGGCATTGATCTGCGCCGCGTGCAGCAATCGTTTGGCGTGCGTGTCCTGATCGATATCGCCAAGCTCCAACTGTAATGCTTCGCGCAGGCGCTCCCAGAAATGATTTTCCAGGGCGGCGATGGCGACGTAGGCATGGTCTCTCGTCGCGAAGATGCCGTAAGCGGGCTTATTGAAGACATCGTCTCGTTGCGCTGCCAGTCCCTCGATGCCCGCGTGCTGAAAGTGGCCGAGCCTCACGTTCATCCAATGCATCAGGCAGTCTACGATCGAGACATCCAGATGCTGGCCCCGGCCCGTGGCTCGTGCTTGCATCAGTGCCGCGAGCGCCGTGGATACGGCGTACAGCGATGCGCAGAAATCGCCCATCGGCACACCCATCGCGTCTTTCGGCGGCTGCCCCGATCCGCCAGCGAGGCTGGTGATTCCAGACGTCGCGAGATAGTTGATGTCGTGACCCGGTCGCGACGCAAGCGCTCCGGCCTGTCCATAGCCCGTGATGGACACATAGACGAGCGCGGGATTCGACTCACGCAATGCTTCGTAATCGAGGCCGAGTCGTTTCATGACCCCGGGGCGAAAGCCCTCGACCAGCAGCTGCGCCGTCGCCGCCAGTTCGACGATCGCGGCCTTCTGCAGCGGATCTTGCAAATCCACGAACCGAGATGTCTTGCCGAGGTTCATGACTCTGAAGCCGCCGGGCTGCAAGGTTCGGGCGCTGTCGCCGTGCGGCGGCCGTTCGATCTTGGTCACGGTGGCGCCCAGGTCGGCCAGGTATTGCGTCATGAATGGACCGGGCGCCAGCTCGCTGAAGTCGAGCACCGCGACGCCGGCTAAAGGTTTGTCAGCCATGAGCGGCGACGGAGTCGGCAATCACTTGCAGCACTTCATCTGTCATGCGCACGTCCGCAAACACGGCGCGCAGCGACAGTAACGCGGCGTTGTGTTCTTCGTCCGTCAACGCGGCCGTGGCGTCGGCAACGAACAGCACACGAAATCCCAAAGCGAACGCGTCCCTCGCCGTCGATTCGCAACACACGTTGGTAGCAATGCCGACGATGATGAGTGTGTCGATGCCTGCTGCCCGCAATTGCGCTTCCAGGTCGGACGCATGCCGCGCGAATGCGCTGTGACGATACTTGTCCACCAGGACATCCACCGGCTGCACGTCCAGCGCATTGTAGACATCATGCGAAGGCAGGCCTGCGCGCACGCGCTCCCGCACCTTCGCGACTTTCGGACTCACCTGCTTCTGCCACTCAGGAAGCGCGCGAGGCGGTTCATCGGTATAAGTCTGCCGCAGAAAGAACACTTTGCCGCCCATAGCGCGGACGGCCGTACTGAGTCGATTGACGTTCGGCACGATCTCCCGCGCGTTGCTGGTCGCCAGCGACTCGCCATGCGCCATGTACGCGTTCTGCATGTCGACGACGACCAGTGCTGTCGCACGCGGCGCGACGCTGGAGAATGAATTCAGCGCCTTGCCGCGTTCGATCATCCACTGCGGCAGATCGATCCGGTGCATGGGATCACTTCGCCTGGTAGTTGGGTTTTCGCTTCTCGACGAAGGCGCGACCAGCTTCCGCGAAATCCTCGCTCGCGTGCAGCTTCGTCAATTGCATTTCGTGATCGAGCTGCGTGGCTTGCGCAATCCAGAGGCGACGACTCACTCGAACCGCGTCGCGCGTTGCCAGCGGCGGCGCCAGCAGAACTTTCTCGGCCAGTTCCTCTGCAGCCTGCAGATGCGTGCCATTAGGTACGAGCCGGTTGATCAGGCCCAGGCGATACAGTTCCGATGCCGGTGTGCGCGCGCCGGTGATCAGCATTTCATTCGCCACTTTCGACGGCATGAATGTACGGATTTTCACCCAGGTGCGAGAGCCCGACATGCCGCGCGTGGTTTCGCTGATGGCGAACTGTGCATCTTCGGACGCGACGATCAGATCGCATTCGGCGGCGATATGCGCACCGCCACCCAATGCATAACCCTGGACAGCTGCAATCACCGGCTTGTAGTTGATGGTGCGACCCATCCAGCCTTCCCCACCCGTACCCTTCAGATGCTGTGCCGGACCGATGGCGCCACGACGAATCGCATCGACCTCGCCAGCCTGCCGCGCGGCATCGTCTTTCGCCAATGCGAACGAACCGTGCGTCTTGAGATCCACACCCGCGCAGAAATGCTTGCCGGCGCCGTGCAGGATCAGCACCCACACCTCATCGTCGAGGTCGAACTCCAGCAGCGCGGTGCGCACTTCCAATTCGAGCTGGTCCGTCATCGTGTTCAGCGCTTCGGGACGGTTGAGCATGAGATAGGCCACGCGGCCCTTGCGCTCGTACTTGATGGTTGCGTAATCGTTCATGGTCATCTCTCCAGGGATTCGAGCAAGGGTCGGGCGCGAACTGCGCTTACAGCGAGCGCGCCACCAACAGTTTGAGAATTTCCGACGTGCCGCCATAGATGCGCAGCACGCGGTTCGAGGTATAGAGGCGCGAGATCGTCATCTCGTCCATGAAGCCGGCGCCGCCCCAGAATTGCAGGCAGAGGTCGATGACGCGGCCGCTCATTTCGGTGAGCCAGACTTTCATCATGGCGGTATCCGCTTCCGAACACTGGCCGGCGCGCACCTTGCGCACGGTCTGGTAAAAGAACGCCCGGCCCGCTTCGATATCAGCTTTGGCTTCAGCCAGCTTGATCTGCGTATTCTGGAACTCGACCAGCGCCTGGCCGAACGCCTTGCGCTGCTTGACGTAGTCGACGGTGATTTCCAGTGCCAGTTCGGCCTGCGCCAGCGCGCGGCCGCCGATTTGCAGTCGGTCGCTCGCGAGGCTGGACATCAGCAGCTTGAAAGCGCCGCCCTCGCCGCCCAACAGGTTCTCGGCCGGCACACGCACGTTGTCCAGGTGAACTTCACCTGTGTTGCCCGATGGGAATCCCATCGTCTTCAGCGGCCGTTGCGTCACGCCGGCGCGATCGCTTTCGACCAGGAAAATGCTCATGCCCTTGCCGCGCAGCTTGGGGTCGGTCTTGGCCACGACGTAGATAATGTCGGCGAAGTCGGCGTTGGTGATGAACACCTTCGCACCGTTGATCACATAGTCATCGCCGTCGCGAACGGCAGTGGCGCGAATGGCTGTAGCATCGCTGCCCGCACCAGCTTCCGTGAGGGCCAGGCATTGGATGGCTTCACCCGCAAGAATCTTCGGCGACCACTTGCGCAACAAGCCGTCCGAGCCACCGGACACGAGCACGCTGGTCGCAAGGTCCGTGGCCACGAAGCTGCCGATAGTCGCATAGGAAGGCGAACGGCCGAGTTCATACGAGAGGATGACGTTGCAAAGGGTGGATGCCCCGGCGCCGCCATACTCCTCGGGAATGCACGCGCCGAGAATTCCGGCAGATCCCGCCCTGCGCCACAATTCGCGTCGCTGCGGCCCACGCGGTGGCAGATCCATGAACACCGGTTCGAGCTCACGCTGCACGAACGTTCGCACGGTGTCC
>JBEVKB010000125.1:0-21464 GCA_040509875.1 Steroidobacteraceae bacterium
TTCGGTCCGTTGTAAGTGGACGTAGCCGACGCCGCCTTCTCGATCGCCATGGCCTGATGCGATTCGGTTGCGCAACCGCCGAGACCGATCGCGAACAATAGTGAAGCAACGCCGCCGGTGGCCGCACGCCTTGAGATCGCAAACATGGATTCGCCCTTCCGTTGTTTCATTCCGTTGGTACTCGCAGGCTGGCCGGCGGGGCGGCTGCCGACGAGGTTGCAGCCTGTCACAGGGGAGCTGACTGGGTGCTGAATTCGAGTACGCTTAACGTGTCATGAAGTACGGTCAGCACGCCACTGGGCTATGGGGCGTGTTTGGAGTTCTTAGCGCTCACTGCTCCACTGCTTTGGCCAGCTTCTCCACGCTTGCCTCGATCTCCTCGCCGAAAAAAGCCTGCGGCCGCGAAGCGGTGATTCCTTCCTCCTGTTCCCGCTTCTTGATCGCATCGCGAGCGATTTCGTAGGCGTTGCGCAGCGAAGTCGCTTTGGGCAACGCATCGCGATAGAAGGCTTCGCCGAAGTAAGTCAGGTCGCGATCGTCGGCGCAGCCGAACGAGGTGCGGTCGGCCGACGATGCGGTGATCACTATCGTCTGCGGATTGCGCAACGGCTCGATGAATGCACCCGAGTAACAGGCAGACACGACGATGACGCGCCACTTGATTCCCGCATCGTCCAGTGCCGCCGCTAGCTCATCGGCGCTCAAGTCCTGCAACATGAGCCCACCGTTGCTCACGGCAATCGTTGCATCCTTCGCTCCGTGCGACGACAGCGAGAGAAACAGTACGTCGCGCTCGAGATTCATTTGTCCGGCGATGCCTTGCAGGGCATAACGCAGCGCGGTGGGACTCGCGAGCGGCTGCGACTCGAGGTCGCGCTGATCGTTAACCAACAGCAGGCTGCGATCCGCGGAACCGTACCTCGTGCCCATCACGCCGGCAGCGAGTTTGATTTCCTCCGCGAACACCCGCTGCTCGCCCATGCCGGCAAAGCCGAGGAAGAAGGCGGCGGGCGCATCTCCTTCTACAGGCACCATTGCATCGATCGCTGCATCGATTCTATTGGATTGCGAGAACAGCACCGACTCGGCCTGCTGCCAGTTCGTCTGGTACTGCGCCTCCGCCTCGCCTTCCGGCGCCACCCAAAGGCTGGGCTCGACATAAAGACCCGTGGTCGCCCAGCCGGCGAGGAGCACCAGCAGCGCACCCGATGCAAGTGCATTCGGCTGGCCACGACCGGTCAGCGACTCGAGCCCGCGCCACGCGCAGAACCCGCAGTACAGGCACGCGACGATGATGGCCACGGCAGTGAGAATGCCCGTCGTGTACCTGTCGATGAGATAGGCAGCCACCAGGCTCAGCGAAGTAATCGCCAGGACCAGCGCCAGCACACTGCTGAAACGCGGCTGTGGAAACGAGCGGAACGTGAACACAGCCGCGAGGGCCAGCAACAGCAGCAGGTACCAGCCTATCGAAGGCAACGCATAGATGTAGAAGTCGGGATCCGGCTGGTTGCGCAACCAGTCGATCACCGCCCATACACTCAGTGCGATGCCGACGAGCGCAGCCACGGTACGCACGTTTGCACGCGGTGGCAGATCGGTTCGTCGCAGTCCCAGCAGGTTGAGCAACGCCATTGGCCAATGCACGATGAGCTTGCGAGGCTCGGCATTTGCCGTGCGTACCGGTCGACGCACGACCTGCGCCAGCCGCGCTTCCAGCCAGATGCGCAACTGCTCCGCCGTTACCCCGTCGGGGAGATCGCGTAATGGCACCACATGCGCGTTGAAGCGGTCGATCCAGACGAAGATGTGGTCGGGGGTGACGCTGATCGACTCGACCAGCGACCAGCTGGTGAACGAGCGCGTTTCACTGCGTACCGAATGCAGCCCCTCGGGCGCGAGCTCGAGCGTTTGCGGGGAGAGGAACGCCCCGTTCGCATCGGGGACCACGTTTCTTCGCAACAGGAATGAGCGAAACCAGATCAGCCCGCAGAAGAGCACGCCGCCCAGCATGAACGAGGGCACCTGCAACGGAACGCCGCTGCGCACGACTCCGGCCACGAGAAAAGCGACCAGCAGCATGACGGCGTAGAAGCGCCAGGCGTGGGCGCCGGACTGGGAGACTTGCTGCAGCCGCAGGGCACAGGCGCGCTGGTAGGCACGCCAGTCGCTAACGTCGAGGCGTGTTGAGATCGAAAGGGAATCCATAGCTGCCTTATAGCAGCCTTGCCGGCAGGGCCGCGACCCGCTACAGCACGATCGGCAACGCCGCTCAGGCGGCCACGGCTATAGCGCGTTCGTTCTGGCCGGGGAAGACGAATCGACGCAGGGTATCGATGTCGACGGCGGGCACGGCAAACCGGCTGCGCAGTATATCGGCGGCACGAAACAGCACATTGGCAGTGACGGTGGCGTCCACGGCGGCGCGGTGAGCGCCCGGCGTAAACGGAATGCCCATTCGCGAGGCCAGGCACCCCAGCGCATGACTCTTCATGTCGGGCAGCAGCCGCCTGGCGATCTGCAGGGAACAGATGAATTCGGGCACATGGTTCGCCAGGCCCGAGCGACGGCATTCGCTGTCGAGAAATGCCTGGTCGAAACCGGCGTTATGCGCGATCACCGTGTCGGAGCCGATGAACTGCAGCAGCTTGGCGAACACTCCGGCAGGCGCGGGAGCGGCATCGACCATCGACTGGGTGATGCCGGTGAACTTGGCGATGTACGAAGGAATGCGCATGTCGCAATTCACCAGGCTCTCGAAGCGCTCGACGACGCGATTACCCTGCACGCGCAACGCCGCGATCTCGGTGACGCGATCGCCCTGGTCGCAGTACAAACCGGTGGTTTCGAAATCGAGCACGATGGCGGATTCGGCGAGCACTAGTCGTCCTTCAATGTCCTGGTAGATAACAATGACCCTTCCCTGGACTTGACGGTACGACTATAGGGAAGACAGGACTGTAACTCCGGTCACGTCTTCTGGTTCCCCGCGGCACCCGTTCCGGCACTCAATCACAGATTCGCTAAATCGATCTTGAATGTCTGCCCGGTCAGACTGCCGCTGGAGCAGGTACCCTATGTATGTCGCACCATCTTCATGCAGGCTTCACGTTTCTTTCTCGCCCGCCGCCAGCGATCCATCATGCAATCAACCGCCCCGCCCTTCGACGCCCGCGAAATCCGAGCCCACATCGAGCGTCACGTCGGCCCCATTACCGAAGTATTCCCAGGGGGCGAAGGCGTCGAGATCTGCAATGCCGGCCCTTCGCAGCGGCGTCCCTGGCACACCCTCATCACCTGCGGCATGAGTGCCCACCGGATCGCCGTGCCCGAAACGCAAGCCGATGCCCCACGCTATCTCGAACTCATGATGACCTTACCCGAGGACTGGAAGTTGGATGCGCAGTCGCGCGAGAACGCCAACTGGAACTGGCCCATTACCGAACTGGCGCGGCTGGCGGCAATGCCGCGTACCGGCGAGCGCTGGCTCGGGTGGGGTCACGCCATTGCGCACGGCACGCCACCGGTACCCTACGCCGCCAATACGAAATTGTGCGGCGTGATCCTGGCACCGTCGCTGCTGGTGAAGGAAGCCTTCTATGAAGTGCACCTGGACCAGGGACGAGTGGCGTTCTTCAGCGCGATCCCGCTCTACCGGGAAGAAATCGAGCTGCGCGACCGGCAGGGCATGGAGGTGCTGCTGGGCAAGCTCATCGACAACGACATCAACGACGTAGTGCAGCTCAAGCGTCGCAACGTGGCGAAGAAACGCTTCGGCCTGTTCTGAGCCGATCAGGACGAAACACTCATCTCCGGTTTGTCTACCTGCGCACTGTCAGGCGCCATCGGCAGATCGAATCCGAACGTCGCTCCCTTGCCGAGTTCGGATCGCGCCCACACGCGTCCACCGTGACGTGTGACGATGCGCTGGACGATCGCGAGCCCGACGCCGGTACCAGGATATTCCCGCGCACCATGCAAGCGCTGGAACACGCCGAACAGCGAACTGCTGTAACGACTGTCGAAGCCTACGCCGTTGTCGCTGACTTCGTAGACGAGACGCCCTCCATCCTCGCGACCGGCGACGGTGATGGCAGGCGCTGCAACCTTGCTCGTGTACTTCACTGCGTTGTCCAGCAGGTTGATCCAGACCTGGAACAGCAGCCGCGGGTCCCCCACCGCCGCCGGCAACGACTCGATGGAAATGACCGGCGCAACCTTAACGATGCGCGCCGTCCGTGCTTCATCGGCCGCACTGCGAGCCAGCATCTGCATATCCAGCCTTGCCGCTTCGAGGGTCTGCCGGCCACAGCTCGCAAAGGCGAGCAGGTCATCGATCAATGCCGACATGCGGGCGATGTTGTCGCGTATGCGACCGATGTAATGCCGCGAACGCGCATCGTCCACCAGCAACTTGTCGTCCTCGAGCAGGCGCGAGAAACCATCGATGGCGCGCAGCGGCCCACGCAGGTCGTGCGACACCGAATAGGAGAATCCCTCCAGGTCGTTATTCGCGACGCGCAGATCCGCCGCCTGTCGTTCGAGATCGTGATTGAGCGCGCGTATCCTCTGCGCCGACAGTTGCTGCTGGTCGATGCGCTCCTGCAATTCGCGGTTGGCTACATTCGCGCGATCGCGTTCGCGGCGCAGTTCGTCTACCAGCGTTTCGTTTTCGATCGACAGGCGGATCTGGCGCACGATGGCGGCCGTCTGCCGGTTCGCGATCACCAGCATCACCGGGATGTACAACACGAAGGCCAACCCGACGATGAGCCGTGCATCGTCCCGCAACAGCTGCGTCAATATGAAAGGCAGGATGAAAGGAATCAGCAACGAAGCATAGGCATTTCTCACCGGCGCCTGCGATCCCAGGCCCGAGGCGGTCGCGCCGATGAAGATCACCGAGACGGCAATCTCCCGGTCCGCATCCAGGGGCAGCAGGAAGGAGCCGGGCACCGACCACACCGCGCCGGCCGTTGCAGCCAGCGCCAGCATGACGAATCGCCAACGCCGCACTGAAGGCGGAACCGGCGGCAGACGCAGAAACGCACGCGCCACCCGCCAACGCACGAACGTGACCAGCAACAGCACGAGGTACCAGGTCATGGTCAGCACGCGACCGTAATCGTCCACAACCAGCCAGGCCAGCATTCCGCCGACGAGCACCGTGGCAGCCAGTGGCGACGTGGTCAATCGACACATCAGCGCAATCTGTTCGTACAGTACGCGGGTGTCGAGCGCCTGCGCGGCAGCTTTACCGGAATCATCCATTGCTTGAGACGGACCAGCCAGAAAGCCTGCGAATCTACCGTCTTCTACGATGGCCGGCTATAGTCACGCGCGCTACATTGATATGGCAACGGCCCGCGGCTTTGGATCGACATGAAAATGCACATAGGACCGTTCTGGATTGCGTGCATGGTTGCGTGCATCGCGTTCGCACCGCTGCAGCCGGCCACGGCGCAGGCTGGTGTATCCCGCCCGGAACGCAAACTCGATGTCTGGTACGTACCCACGACCGCGGAAGTGCTGGATCGCATGCTGGACATGGCGAGGATCCGCCCCACCGACGTCATCTACGACCTGGGCTGCGGCGACGGCCGCATCGTGATCGCCGCCGCCAAGAACTATGGCGTACGGGCAGTGGGTGTCGACCTGGATCCAGATCGCATCCGCGAAGCACGCGCCAATGCGAAAGCGGCAGGCGTGGAAGCACTGGTCACGTTTACCGTCGGCGATCTGTTCAAGACCGACCTGCGCGAAGCCTCGGTGGTGACTCTCTACCTGTTGCCCGAATTGAATCGCCGACTGATACCTAAATTGTTCGCCGAACTCAAACCCGGCGCGCGCGTACTCTCTCACGACTGGGACATGGGGAAAAACTGGCCGCCCGATCAGCAACTCAAGCTCGGCTCGGACAATATCTATCTGTGGGTGATGCCGGCGCTGGCAGGCCGCAAAGTGCCGGGTGCGTCGGCAAAGAATAAATGAAGAGTTTCTCGCAAAGGGCGCCAAGCACGCCAAGGTGAGAAATTTAAAATGCCGGATTCAGCGCGGATTGCGGTCCTGCGCTTCTATATTCTTCCTCGGCGTGCTTGCGCCCTTCGCGAGAAATTCTTCTCTCACCCCAGAACCCAAACGTACAGCCTGCGTTCAGCGCCAGGACGGCACTGTGCGAGCCGTCCATTGTCGGACACTTCGAGGCATCATGATGACCCGTATCGCATCGATGGGGATCGCCATCGCCGGCATGGCTGCGATGGCGCTGCCTGTAACAGCGTCGTTCGCAGCAGAACAGGAATTCCGCATCGGCCCGCGTATCGGCACCGGCGAACTGCGCATCGATGCAGGCGAGGCCATCGACAGGAAGATCGTCGACGACCGGGTGAAAGAAGACACCCTCGGCATCGGTGGCACGTTCGAATACAAGGCGCCATTCGGCCTGGTGCTGGAAGCCGGATTGTTTACGTCGGGCACCACCGACTGGTTCGACTCGAACGATTATCGCGTCTCGGAATACTTCGGATCGGTGGGCTACCAGATCGATCTCGGCCGCGGCTTCAGCATCACGCCGCGCGTCGGCCGGTCGCGTTGGAAGCTGGAAGCGGACGCCGACTGGTTCGACGACGAGGATGACGACCACCCGACCACGCGCGGTTATCAGAACTACTGGGAAGTGTCGGCGATGAAACGGATCAACCGGGTATGGGCGCTCGGCGTGTCGCATCGCGAAAATCATTATGACTTCGGCCGCCTGCGCGCCACGGTCTTCACCGTGATGTTCAACCTGTAGCAACGAGCTGCGGCGGCGGTGCGGGATTCCCCTGAATCCGCACCGTGCGCCACGTCTCACTTCCAAAGCATCCCGGTGCGATTGCGAAGTCGGTCTCATCGCCTCGCACGGCAACATCCTTAGTCTCTGCGCCTGCCCCGGCAACGCTGCCTCGTGTGGCCAAAGAATAAGATATGACATCACCCCAGACCACCGGCGAGCTCTTGCTCGCAGCGCTGCCTCGCTTGCGCGTTAGCACGCTCGCATTCGTTGCCGGGTCGCGCGAACAGGTACAGATGGTGTGCGCTGAAGGCGTCGACGAAATCGCCGCCCGCGCCCTCATCAAGCGGGTTGCCGAAGCATTCATGCTCGAATGCGAGGTCCGCGAAGACATCATCCTGCGCAACCGCGTCCGTGAAATCGCCGATGGTCCATTGATCGGCAGGTTCCTCGTGGCCCCGGTGCGCAACGAGGAAAACAGATTGCTCGGCATCCTGGTCGGCTTTCGCGAACCGGACGACCATGAATTCGCGGCGCGCGAATCGCGACTCTGCGTACGCACTTCGCATTCGCTCGCGGCGGTCATCGCATCTTCGGGAGATACGCTGACGGGATTGCTCACCGCGGAAGGGCTCCACAAGCGGGTTGCTTCCTATGCCGCGAACGCCGCCGGCGATCGCGGCGTCCTGCTCTACGGCAACATCGATCGATTGAGCATGGCCAACGAATTGTGGGGCTTGGACACCGGCGACAAGCTCATCGGCGCCGTCGCCCGGCAATTGCAGAAGGTTCTGCTCACGCATCGCGACGCTGCCTTGAGCCGATTGTCGGGCGATCGCTTCGCCGCGTTCGTTCCTTCGTGCAATCTGGCCGAAGGACGGCAGATCGCAGAAGAAATGCGTGTCGCTGCAGCCGGCGTGCGCATCGCCACCGCGGTCGAACCGTTGTCACCGCAGCTATCCCTGGGTGTTGCCACACTTCGCACCGGCAAGCACGGCCTCGCGCACACGCTGGCGGCAGCCGAAAACGCCTGCAAGTTCGCAAGTTCTCTCGGTGGCAACCGGGTGGAACTGCATCAGGAAGGCGAGATCGGACTCGCGCGTCGTCGCGACGAACTGATGATAGTCAACCGCCTGCGCGTGGCGCTCGACTCCGGCCGTTTCGAAGTCATGGGACAGCCCATCAATTCGCTGCTGAGCCAGGAAGACGAACGGCGCTACGAAATGCTGGTGCGGATCATGGACGAGGACGACAAGCTCATCGCGCCGGGACAGTTCATTCCCGCGGCCACACGCTACCAGTTGCTGCCCAAGCTCGACCGCAGCGTCATCAGCCAGGTGCTGATGCGACTGAGCGATGCGGCCCGCCGTCCGGGATTCGTGCCCTTGCAGGCTTCGTTCAACCTGTCCGCGCCGACGCTCAGCGATGCGTGCTTCGTCGACTGGCTGGCCGCCCAGATCGACGACAGCGGCATCCCAGGCAAGTGGATGACCTTCGAACTGTCGGAATCCGCGGCGCGGGAGAATCTCGCCAACACGCAATTGTTGATGCAGCGACTCGGCGCCATGGGCTGCCGGTTTGCGCTCGACAACTTCGGCGCCGGCACCAGTGCGCTCGGCCAGCTGCGCACGCTCGACTTCTCTTCGATAAAGATCGACAGCTCGCTGGTGCGCGACATGCTCACCGATAAGCGAGCCGAATCGCTGGTGCGCGCGATTGCCAGCCTCGCCAACACGCTCGGCCTGGAAATCGTTGCGGAGCACGTCGAGACGCCACAAATCTGCATGCGCCTGATCGAGATGCAGGTGCAGTTCGGACAGGGCTTCGCCATCGGACGGCCCGCGCGCCTCGACAAGATCATCGGTGCCGTTGCCGCTCCCGCACTGGCACGCGCAGGCTGAGTCCGCGTTGCTTGTTGCCGCGAGGCGCACTTCGCCATAGAGTTGGTCGAGTCCCCTACCAGTCCTACAGCCAAGAGAGCCTGATGAAGCACTCCGCCCTCGTGCGTGTCCGATACCTACAGAATGTTTTACGCACCGTGCTGGTGCTGCTGGCGGTACTACCGCTGACTCAGGTGCTCGCCCAGGATGCAGCGCCGCCCATCAGGGCCTACTTCGACGACTTCACCGCGCAATGGGTGAAATTCAACCCGGACCTCGCCACCGCCACCCGCTACTTCTCCGGTCCCGAACAGGATGCGCTGGAACGCCAGATGACGCCGCAGACGCGCGCATGGCGATTGGAGCGGATCGCGATGGCCCGCAAGGGAATCCAGGGGCTGAAGCGATTCGATCGCAGCAAGTTGAGCCAGGCAGACCGCGTGTCCGCCGAACTCATGGAATGGCAATTGAACGCCGTAGTGCGCGAAGCGCCATATATCGATTACTGGTTTCCGCTGGAACAGTTCGGCGGCACCAACGTCAACCTGGTCGAGTCGCTGACACTGCGGCATCCTCTGGCAACGCCCCAGGATGCGCAGAATTATCTCGCACGCCTGGACCTGGTGGCCGACCGGATGAACGAAGCGATCGCGGAGGCGCGGCGCATCGCCGGGCTCAAACTGCTGCCACCGCGGTTCATCGTTCAAGCGACACTGGCGCAGATGCAGACATTCAGCGACGTGCCAGCGGCGCAGAATCCGCTCGTCACCGCATTCGCGACGCGCATAGCCTCCATCGCAGCACTCCCCGCCGCCGAACGTGAAGCGCTACAGGCGCGCGCGACTAAACTGGTCGGCGACGAAGTCTATCCGGCATGGCGAACCGCCATCGCACTGCTCGAATCCCTGCTGCCGCAGACCACCGACGATGCGGGACTATGGCGTTACAAGAAAGGCGCGGAAGTCTATGCCTACGCGCTCGAACGCTTCACCACCACCAAGCTGACCGCGGATCAGATCCACGAGATCGGATTGAAGCAAGTGGCGCGCATCGAGGCAGAGATGGATCGCATCCTCAAGAGCATCGGCCGCACGGAAGGCACGGTGCGCGAACGCACCGAGAAACTGGAGAACGACCTGCGCTATCCGGATGTGACATCCGATGCGACGCGCGCGTTGGTGATGCAGGACATCGACGGCCTCATCAAGGACGCCATCGTTCGCAGCCAGACACTATTCAGCCAGCAGCCTAAGACGCCTGTCGTCGCGCAGCCGTTTCCGCGTTTCCGCGAAGCCAGCGCCGCGGCGAATTACAATCGCGCGCCCTTCGACGGCTCGCGACCTGCTGTGTTCCAGATGCCGTTGCGTCCGCAGCGCATGACTAAATTCGGATTGCGCACGCTGGTCTATCACGAGACGGTTCCGGGCCATCATTTCCAGATCGCGCTGGAAGCGGAGAATCCCGACCTGCCGCGCTTCCGCCAATCACGTGCACTCGGCGGCATTTCGGCGCTGTCCGAAGGCTGGGCGCTCTATGCCGAACGACTGGTCGCGGAATCGGGATGGTACGACGGCGATCCGGAAGGCCTGCTCGGCCAGCTGAGCGCCGAGTTGTGGCGCGCACGGCGCCTGGTCGTAGACACAGGCCTGCATGCGAAACACTGGACACGTCAACAGGCCATCGATTACGGCATCGAGGCCAGCGAGATCGAACGCTACGTGGTCAACCCCGGCCAGGCCTGTTCGTACATGATCGGCCAGCTCGAGATTCTCTCCATTCGCGACCGCACCCGCGCCGCGCTCGGCGACAAGTTCTCGCCCAAGGACTTTCACCGCACGGTGCTGGACACTGGCACGGTGCCACTGGAATTGTTGAAGCGGGAAGTCGAGCGCTATACGCAGTCAGCCCAGTCCGCCACGCGTTGAACCGGGGACTGTAGCGCCGGGTGCTTCGAGATGCCGCTCGAAGCATCGCTGCAGATCCGTCTCGACTCGAAGCCATGGTCCCGGGCGAGGAACCGAGGTGACGGCCCGCGGGTTTAAGAGTTTCTCGCAAAGCACGCAAAGTTAAGAAAGTAGTGGCTGGATCGGAATCCGATCCGAATCGAACCAGTCATGTTTCTTCGCCTTGCGTGCTTTGCGAGAAACTCCTTTTCCTTGCGGTCCGCATATCTCTGCACATGTCGCTCTTCTCCCTCATCGTCGATACCTGGCAACGCGTCGGCGCCACCCGCAGTCGTCTCGCGAAGGTCCGTGAGATCGCCCAGTGCCTGCGCTCGCTGACGGCGGATGAGATCGAGATCGGTGTGCTGTACCTCTCCGGCGAGACGCCGCAGGGCAAGATCGGCCTCGGCTACGCTCTGCTGAAGAATGCAAGCAGTGGCGGTGCAGCCGAAGCAGCTACGTTGTCGATCGCAGCGGTCGATGCGCATCTCACCGAACTGGCAACCACGCGAGGCGCGGGATCGAATGCCCGTCGGCAGGAGTCGCTGCGGGATCTATTCTCCCGCGCCACTGTCGCCGAACAGGAATTCCTCCTGCGACTGATGGTGGGTGAGTTGCGCCAGGGTGCACTTGCCGGCGTGATGGTGGATTCCATTGCAGCTGCGAGCGACATTCCTGTCGATGCGGTGAGACGTGCTTCCATGTACGCACCGAATCTCGGCGCAGTGGCGCGGACAGCTGCTGTCGAAGGCGTTGCAGGTCTCGGTCGCTTCCAACTCGAACCGCTGTCACCGATTGCACCCATGCTGGCGCAGACAGCGGCCGATGTCGAAGAAGCGCTGGAAGTATTGAAGGGCGAGGTCGCTTTCGATTGGAAAATGGACGGCGCGCGCATCCAGCTGCACAAAGTGGACGACGTCGTTCGCATCTATACACGCAGCATGAACGATGTCACGGCGGCAGTTCCGGAGATTGTCGAAGCCGCACACGCATTGACCGCGCGCGAATTGATTCTCGACGGCGAAGCGATAGCGCTCACCGCGCAAGGCCGGCCGCATCCGTTCCAAATCACCATGCGCCGCTTCGGCCGCAAACTCGACGTCGAGAAAATGCGCGAGGAACTGCCGATCCAGGCGTTCTACTTCGATTGCCTGCGCCTCGACGGCGTGAGCCTGGCCGATCGGCCGACGCGCGAACGTTTCGCCGCGCTTGCCACTGCCGTGCCGAAGTCGCAACAGTTTCCACGCCTGATCACCGCGTCGGTCGTCGAAGCGCAGGCGTTCTATGACGACGCCATTGCTCATGGACAGGAAGGCGTGATGGCGAAATCGCTGGATGCGCCTTACGAAGCAGGCAATCGCGGTTCGAGCTGGCTCAAGATCAAGCGCGCTCACACGCTGGACCTGGTAGTGCTCGCAGCGGAATGGGGCCACGGCCGGCGCACCGGCTTACTGTCCAACCTGCATCTGGGCGCACTCGATCCCGCTACCGGCGAATACGTGATGCTCGGCAAGACCTTCAAGGGGCTGACCGACGCCATGCTCGAATGGCAGACGCAGGCATTTATCGCGCGGGAGACTCACCGCGACGAATGGACCGTGCACGTCCGGCCCGAAATCGTCGTGGAGATTGCCTTCAGCGACCTGCAGGCGAGCCCTCGCTATCCCGGCGGACTGGCGTTGCGCCTCGCCCGCGTAAAGGCCTATCGGCCCGACAAGCAGGCGGCCGAGGCGGACACGATGGAGCAGGTCAGGAAGATTTTCGCGGCACAGAGTTGAGCGCCGCGAACGATCGTTACGCGATCACTTACGCCATAAGGCGCGACCGAGCATTCGGCGCCATCCCAACGGCTCTTCGGCCGGCGTGACGATATCGCCCGTCTCGATCAATTGCTTCAGTCGTTGCAGTATGCGCGCGATGTGACTATCGGGATCTTCGCTGAGAATCTTTGCGAGTCCCATGCCGAGCGCTCCGCCCGGTGCACGATAGTGCAGATCGACGCTGACGACGGTTCCCCCAGCCGGCGCGGCTTCGAAACTGACGATGCCATGGTGTGCGACATCCGAGCCCGGCAAGGTTCGCCACGCGATCAGGCGATTGGGCTGGTCATCGACGATTTCCGAATCCCATTCGACCAGCGTGCCCGCCGGTGCGTTCGCCACCCAGTGCGATTGCTGTGCCGAGATGGCAGTGACGGACTGCACGCTCTGCATGAACTTGGGCAGGTTGTCGAGCTTGCGCCAGAACGCATATAGCTTCTCGGGCGGCGCGGCGATCGTAATCGCAAGCCGAGATCGCAATGTCGCTGGAGGCCGTGCGAGCGCGGCGCGCGTCAAACGCTGGCCGGCAAACACATCCATCGCGGTGACACTGGCCATGAGTGTTGCCGCCATCGCAATTCGCGCGCGACTTGAATCCGGCGACTGCAAAGCCCCACGCAGCAATGCAAGGTTGAGTGCATCGCCAGCGACGCGCGACCATGCAAACACCGCGGGCGAACGCTCTGACAACAAACCTACTCCGGTGGCGAGTTCGCGCAGTCCGCACAAGCGCAGGACGATCGGACGTTCACCCACACCTATCGCACGACCGACGCCACGCGGAGCGATGATCTGCAGCAGCCCAACTCCGACACTGAACCATCCCAGCGCCTGGCTGAGCTGACGGTCGCTGATGGCAAACGGCGGACGATCCGCGGGCTCGTGCTCATACGGATCCTGCCATTGCGAGTCGATCACCTCGGCCTCGATTGCACGGGCACGCGCGGGCCGTGTGCCATTCACCGCGGAGAGGGGATCGGCATTATTGGACATGAATCGCCTCCGGGGATGCGAAGTTAGGGGTTAACGGTTCAATGGCGCGGCGCATGCGCGAGTTCCACGCGAGCGGCGGGCCGGCAGATTCAGGCTTTCGGCGCGAGCAACTCCGACACCGTAACACTCTGCAGCCCGCGTTTCTTCAATCCCTCGAGGATCAACGGCAGCGCCGCCGCCGTCGCGACACGATGATAGCCTTCGCGATCGTGGCCATCGTGCATCAGGATGATGTCGCCTGCCCGCACCTTGCGCAACACTCGTTCTGCAATCCGTTGCGGATCGCGCAGCATGGTGTCGCGACTGTGCAGAGACCACGCGATCATGCGCAAGCCGCGTTCCTGTGCGGCACGCGCCAACGATGGACTCTTCAAGCCGATCGGCGGTCGATACAGTGGCAACACGTCGTTCCGCGAAACCTGTCGGATGAGCTGCACACTGCGATCGATATCCGCTGCCTGCGCGCGCACGCCATAGAAATTCTGCAGACGGTCGTGCTGCCACGAGTGATTGCCGAGTTCGTGGCCCTCCTGCAAGGCGCGTTCGGCTATGGCCGCGTGCATGGCCAGGTATCGCCCGATCGTAAAAAAAGTCGCGCGCGCCCGGGCCGCCGCGAGTGCATCGAGCAGCTGTGGTGTAACTTGCGGATCCGGACCATCGTCGAATGTGAGCGCCACTTTGGGATGCTCGCGTGGACCGCGCGAAATCGTCGGATAGAGCGTACTCGACGAGGGTCGAAAGATTCCGTCAGTGAGCAGCAGCCCCAGCACACCGGCAGGCACGCCCAGGCCCAGCATGCCCAGGCCGAACAGCGTGGTTCCGCCGACCACGGCGACGCCGCCGCCGAGCAATAGTTTGTCGGCACGACACAGGCGTTTCGTCATTGCAATCATGTATGGCGATGGCAGATAAACATGGACAGACAAGCAGGCCGCGGCAGGCCGACAATCACCGACGACCCTCTCCCGTAAGGGCAGCCATCCATTCACAGCGAGCGTTCGATGATGAACCATACAGCAACGAGCGCCCCGGCACTGTTCATCGGCCACGGCAGCCCGATGAATGCTATCGAGGACAATCGTTACACACGAGCCTGGCGCGATCTCGGCCAGCGGCTCGCCGTACCTCGAGCGATTCTTGCAGTTTCAGCGCATTGGTACACGCGCGGAACTGCCATCACGGCCATGGCCAATCCGCGAACGATCCACGATTTCGGCGGATTCCCGCAGGCGTTGTTCGATGTCCGCTACCCTGCCCCCGGCGATATCGCGTTGGCAAGGGAAGTACGCGATATGCTGACCCCGCTGCCGGTGGCGCTGGACGAAGCGTGGGGACTCGATCACGGTACCTGGTCGGTGCTGATACACATGTACCCACAGGCGCAGGTGCCAGTTCTGCAGCTGAGCATCGATGCCACGCAGCCGCCGCTGTTCCATCACGAGTTGGGCAAACGACTGCAGGCACTGCGAGATTCAGGTGTGATGATCTTCGGCAATGGCAACGTGGTCCACAACCTGCGCACGATCCAGTGGCAGCCGGACGCACCGGCACCGCAATGGGCTGTCACGTTCAACGACTATGTGAAAGACGCCGTGCGTCGTGGCGATCATGCCGCTCTGATCGACTATCGAGCGGCCGGCGAATCCGCAGAGCTCGCCGTGCCGTCGCTCGAACATTACCTGCCGTTGCTCTATGTACTCGGTGCCGCTCGCGAGGATGAAGCGCCGGAGATATTGATCGACGGCATCGAGCTTGGAACGATCAGCATGTTGTCCGTCGGCGTGGGTGTAAATTCCGGCTTCCTCCCCCGGTCGCCGGGGGAGGATTGAGCAGGGGGCGTCCTCAGTCCGCGAGAATGCTTCGTTGAGCTTCTGATTCTGATCGGGAATTAAGACTGCTGTAATTCAAGATAGATTAAGACACCCCCACTCGGTCCTCCCCTGGCGACCGGGGAGGAAGGTAGGAAGCGATCGCAGGAAAATCTTCAACTCGCACGCAACGCCGTATTACGATGCGCAGTCGGCGAGCGAGACTCCCACCGTCGCCAGACTCGCCGCATTTGATGAGCGGACGTAAACCCCGCCCGCTGCGCCACATGCTCGAGATCCAACTCGCTGTGTGTCACCAGTTCGCGTGCCAGCGCGATGCGCAGGCGTTGCACATAGTCGAGTGGCGAACAGCCTGCATGTTCCGCGAACAATCGAGTGAGGTTGCGAGGACTGGTGCAGGCAACCGCGGCCAGCCTCGACGACGACCAATCGAGCGCGGGATTCTTCGCGATTGCGTCCTGCACCCGATGCACCGCCGGATGCAGGTGATTACGATGCATCACCCACGGCGACAACGCCTCATCGCCTCCCGAGCGGCGCATGTAGACAACGAGTTCACGAGCCACCGCCGCGGCGATCCGATGCCCAAGACGCTTACCGATCAGGTGTAACGTCAGGTCGAGACCGGCAGTCACGCCGGCGCTGCTGCAGATCCGCCCGTCTTCCACGAAGATCCGGTTCGAGTGCACCAGCGCCTGCGGTTCGACGCGACTGAGTTCATCGATGTGCGAATGATGCGTCGTGCATTCGACGCCTCTGAGCAGGCCCGCGTAAGCAGCGATGACGCTGCCCGCACATACGCACATCAGAGTTACCGTCTCGTTGCGCATGGCTGTGCCGAGCCAGGCAGCCAGCGTTGCAAGCGCCGGCTTCTTGAAGTCGAGCGATTGGCCGATCACGCCGGTCACCACGATGATGCTGTGGTCGGCGACGGCGGCGGGAAAGGGTTTCAATCCCGCCACCGCGAGCCCCGCTCCGCACACCAGGGTCGGCGTCGATCCTAAGTAGTCGAGTTCGTACGTTCCCGGAGCCAACCGCTCGGCGATGCGGAAAGCTTCGGCGGCTTCGGCCACATCGAGCAGGACGAAATCCGGGAGCAGCGCGAACAGGATGGGTGTCACCACTCGATACTCCCGGCAGTGCGAACATCGGCAAAGCGACCCGCGAGCACCAGTTCGGTTCGCTCCTTGATCTCGGCGGGGCTGAATTCGCGCCCGCCCGGAGACGTCATCGGAAATGTCAGCGTGGCATCCAGCGCGTACGTCACCGCATAACCCAGGTCCGAGGCGTGGCGCGTCGTGGTCTCGCAGCACTGCTCGGTGCGGATACCTGTAACGATGAGGCGATCGATGCCTCGACTGCGCAGCCAGTAATCGACGCTCTGGCCCATTTCATTGCCCGCAAACATGGCCGAGTGCACCGACTTGTAGAACACCGAGGCCGGCGACAATCGCAGCTCCGGCAAGGCACGAACGAATCCGGACGCCCGCGAGAAGACGCTTACCGTACCCGGCTCCTCCTCCAGATGGAAGATCTGCAGCACCGGGACACCGCGCGCCTCGCATGTGTCGACGAGGCCCTGCAAGCGTTCCAGGAACATGCCGGCATCGTCCGGGCGCCAGTAAGGACGCTGCCGGAACGACTGTTGAACATCGATGACCAGTAGTGCGGATTTCATGAGGCCTCCAGTGAATGAGGCGTCATCGTGACCCCGGCAGGCCGCTGCGGCAATGCCATGGCTCGTCACGCAGCGGTCAAAAACGGACAGACCTCAAACGATCAGCGAGCCTTGCGAAACGTCAGGTTGATACGGTACTGCCGGGTCAACGGATGATGATCCGCCTTGAGCGGCGCGATGCCGTGATAGACGAAGCGCGACGACCCGCCCCAAACGACCACATCGCCACTGTGAAGCGCAAAGCGTCGAATCGGATCCGTGCGTCGCAACCCGCCCCATAAAAACTTTGCCGGCACACCCAACGAGACGGACACGATGGGTGCGGCGGCATCGCGCTCGTCGTAGTCGCGATGCAGGGAGAGACGCGCACCCGTTTCGTAGCGGTTGACCAGGCAAGCGTCGGGATCGAAGTCGGCGAACCCGGCCTGCGCCGCCGCTCGGCGCGCGAGCGCGAGAAATTGCTCAGGCATCGCAGGCCACGGCGCGCGCGTCAGTGGATCGACAGGATCGTAACGATAGCCACGTTCGTCGGTCACCCATCCGACTGCGCCGGTGTTGGTCATCGCAACCGACATACGGTAGCCGCCCGGCGTCGTCATCTGGCGCAACGGAGAAATCGTCAACAGGTGCGTCACGAGCGCCAGCAACTCTGATTCGAGTTCGCTCGCGAACGATCGCAGGAT
The DNA here is from genome assembly GCA_040509875.1 of Steroidobacteraceae bacterium. Taxonomy (GTDB): domain Bacteria; phylum Pseudomonadota; class Gammaproteobacteria; order Steroidobacterales; family Steroidobacteraceae; genus Steroidobacter. Next base: position 17,599 of record JBEVKB010000125.1, read on the forward strand.
GGTCGCACCTTCGCCGAGCACTTCTATCGCGGGAGGAGCGGGCCAGCCAAACAAATCGCCGTTCATGTCTTTGCGACCGTTTTGACTCATGTCGAGGGCTTCATGCGGGGACTTCCGCAAGCGGCCGGTGGGCAAAACCCTGATTCGAGGATCCGTTTGGCATTCGGCGCATTGGATGGGATGTATTGCGATGCGGGGCTACCGCTCCGGGGATTAGGATGACCCGTTCCAAGCAGACGCGCGAGCTACTCGACTCTTTTTACGACCGGATGCCGTCGTCCACCACCATGCTGATCCCCGACCTCGAGGAGACGACGCCTGCGAGTGCCAGCCTCCTGCCGTCGATACGTGCGAGCATGCCAGACCGCAAGGCCCACAATGTCCGCAGCGCCACGCCCGCTGGCATTGCCTTCACCATCACCGATCTGGAAATCGCCAGCGAACTCATGCGCGTGGCGTTGACGACCGACGACCCGACGTTGGCGCATCGTACCTACAATCACGCGCTGCGCACACTCGAAGAAACTCGCGAACTGCTGCTGCGAGTCGCCCCTGCCGCCGAGCATCAACCCCGTCTGCAGCAGGCGATGGAGAAGCTTACGGCAAACCTGGATGCGTTCCGGGCACGCAGCTGAGCGTTCACCTCGCCAGAAAAGAAATCGCTTGCGGATCGAGGCGCAGCTGTACAAAGATACAGCCCTGTTCATAACGACAGGAGCGCGCCATGTTCGTCGACCCACTTTCCCTGATCGATGAGACCATCGACCATCTCGAAACGCTGGCAGAAATGTTTGCCGACGAATCGGATGCGCGCGTTCGGCATCCTGCAGGTATGACACGGGAAATACGCACCTGCCTAGATGCGCAGGTGGCAATCACCTGGCTTCTGCCTAAGCTGCGCGCCGCTCGCGCAACCCAGGAGCCGCGACATTCCTCACCCAACCAGATGCCGTTCTGCCTCAATTGCGATTGATCTCTTCGAGTTAGTGACCGCCCTGCACGAGTAAGCCTCTCGCTCGCAACGCTTCGGCGAGTTGCTCTTCGATCAGCGCTGCGTCGGCGCGACGGATTCTTTGCAGGTGCGCCGTCGGGCCGGCCAGTAGTTCGAGCCCGCGTTTCAGCACGCTGCCCGCGGCGTGAATTCCCGCTTTGTGTTGGTCGAAACGTAGCGAAGGCGCATGAGAGGTCATGCCGACATAGACGCCGAAGTTGTCGGGACGACTGTCGCGGTAATCGAGCAGCACCAGGTAGATGTTGCTGCGTCCGCTGCCGGATGGCGCGAACAGTTGCGTGACCTCGTAGACCAGCGGCAACCATTCGATGAACTGCGTCGGTAGCCAATCAGGAATGGAGTCCGCGGCGTGCCGCCACAATGTCGCCAGCTGCGATTCGATGTGAACCGACATGGCGCCACGCATCCAGCGCTCATGAATGCAATGGGCTCCTTCGAATCCATCGGCTGTCGCGATTGCCCGATCGAATTTCGCGGCTAACTGTCTTTCAGACAGCAGCCGCAGCGGTCGCTGTGCAGGAGTCGGTGCTTTTTTTCTCGCCACTTAGGATCAACGAACAGCGCGCATGAGCCTCGTCAGCACCGCATCCAGACTATTTGCGAATGCCTGCCGATCGCGCGCACCCAACGCTGGCGGTCCGCCGGTATTTACTCCGCCGACACGCAACTCATCCATGAAATTGCGCAGCGACAGGCGCTCGCGAACGTTTTCCTTGGTGTAAAGCTCGCCGCGGGGATTGAGTGCGGTGCCGCCTTTCTCGATGACTGCTGCCGCCAGCGGAATATCAGCGGTGACGACCAGGTCGCCGGCGCTCATCAACTCGACGATGCGCCGATCCGCCACGTCGAATCCGGGTGGCACTTGTTCGAAACGAATGTACGGCGAGGGCGGCAGGCGCATGGGCTGATTGGCCACCAGCGTCAGTTCGAGATGCAGGCGCTCAGCTGCCCGGAACACGATCTCCTTGATCATGTTCGGGCAGGCGTCGGCATCGATCCATAGGCGCATGCACCCGAGCTTAATTGATCCCGATCAGCGCTGTTCCCTGCGCTTGGGAAAAATCTTCTTGCCCGCGGGCTTGCCCGCAGCGCGCATGGGTGGCTTGCCGGGGCGCTTCGGTGGTCGCTCCGATGGCAGGCGCGCGCGCAGTTCAGAGCGTGCTGCAGTACGAGCTTCTACCGCAGGAGGACGTTCGTTGGAGTCCGGCGCGGCACCGCCACGAGCGCGTCCGATCTGCAGCATCTGCCCGGCCACCCGCACTTTCTGCAACTGGCGGAACACGTCCTTAGGCATGCCTTCCGGCAGGTCGACGAAGCTGTGATCGCTGCGAATGTCGACGCGACCGATGTGCTTGCCATCGAGACCGGCTTCGTTGGCGATGGCGCCGACGATGTTGCCCGGCTTCACGCCGTGCATGAGGCCGACTTCGACGCGATAGGTTTCCATCGGCTCGCCGCCGCGGCGCTGACGCTCGCCTTCTTCCGGTCGTGAAGCTTCGGACCGCGAAGAATACTCGGGCTTGCCTTCCGGTCGGCCGTACGACGAACCGGACTCGCTGCCGCGACGCGGACGTTCGCTCTCTTCGGCGCGCGCGGGCTCAGGCCGTGTGTAAGCAGGCTTACTCTCCGACCTGGCTTCCGACTTGCCATACGAGCCCGGCTCGCTGCGAGGCGGACGTTCGCGACGCGCAGGACGTTCGTCACGCTCCCGCGGTGCGCGCTCTTCGCTGACAGCCTGATCGGGCGACGACATTACTTGTTCGGCGCGAGGCGCATCCCAAGCTGCTCGTTCCTTGCGCGGTGGCTTGCCTTCAGCGGAGTCATACGCACGTGGAACTGTGCGCGGTGTCGGCGGAGGTGGAGGACGGCGATCCGCCAACTGCAGCGGCGACTTACCCTGCACCAGTGTCGCAAGCGCAGCGGCAATCTCGATGGCCGGCACGTTGTGATCGCGCTCGTACTGTTCGAGCATGCTGCGATATTCGCCCACTTCGTTGGCAGCCAGCGCTTCGGTAATGCGCTGTGTGAAGCGAGTGACGCGCTGCTGGTTGACGTCGGCGATGGTAGGCAGGTCCATCGGTTCGATGACCTGTCGCGTGGCCCGCTCGATGACTCGCAGCATGTTGCGTTCGCGAGGCGCGATGAACAGGATGGCTTCGCCGCTGCGACCCGCACGACCCGTACGGCCGATGCGATGCACGTACGATTCGGAATCGTAGGGCACGTCGAAATTGATGACGTGACTGATGCGCTCGACGTCCAGGCCGCGCGCAGCGACGTCAGTGGCGACGACGATATCGATCTGCCCGCTCTTCAAGCGCGCAATCGTGCGCTCGCGTAGGTTCTGCGCGATGTCGCCATTCAACGCTTCGACGGCAAAGCCGCGGGCACCGAGGCGCTCAGCAAGTTCAGTGGTCGACTGCTTGGTGCGTGCGAATACGAGCATGCCGTCGAACGGCTCCGCTTCGAGCAGGCGCGTCAGGGCATCGAGCTTGTGCATGCCGCTGACCACCCAGTAACGCTGCCGGATGTTGGCGGCGGTGCTGGTCTTGCTCTTGATGGTGACTTCTTCGGGCTTGCGCAGATGTGTCTGTGCGACGCGGCGCACGGCTGCCGGCATGGTCGCCGAGAACAGCGCCACGGTGCGTTCCTTCGGCGCATGAGTGAGGATCCAGTCGACATCGTCGAGGAATCCCATCTGCAGCATCTCGTCTGCTTCATCAAGGACAACGTGACTGAGCGCGCTCAGGTCGAGAGTGCCGCGCTTGATGTGATCCATGACGCGACCGGGAGTGCCGACGACGACATGCACGCCGCGCTTGAGGCTCTGCAACTGGGGCACATAGCTCTGGCC
>JBEVKB010000126.1:0-25827 GCA_040509875.1 Steroidobacteraceae bacterium
TTCCGCGCGGAGCACGCCGAGCACGCTGCGCAGAGAAGAAATTAAAATGGCGGAAAAGTTTTCATGAAGTTCCTTATTCATTATTTGAGATTTCTTTTCTGCTCAGCGTGCTCGGCGTGCTCCGCGAGAAATATCCGGGTCAGCTTTCATTCTCTGCTGTTGCTCGTGATTGGCGCCGCCGACGCCAACGCGCTCTCCATCGAAGAAGCAACCATCGCCGATATTCAGGCGGCGTATCGCGAAGGCCGGATGACGGTGCAGCAGGTGGTCGAGGCGCATCTCGCGCGTATCGATGCATACGACAAGCGCGGGCCGCTGATCAATTCGTTGATCACCATCAACCCCAAGGCCATAGAAGAAGCCAAGGCGATGGATACGAAGCTGGCGGCGAGCAAGGGCAAGATCACCGGGGTGCTGTTCGGCATTCCGGTGATCGTGAAGGACAATCTCGACGCCGTCGGCATGCCGATGACGTCCGGGTTCCAGGGCTGGAAGAACTACCGGCCGACGACGGATGCGCCGGTGGTGGCGAAGATCAAGGCGGCCGGCGGCATCATCATTGCGAAGGCGTCGCTGTCTGAGTTTGCGCGCGGCGGTGGTGACAACATCAATTCGGTGCTCGGCGGATTCGCCCGCAACCCTTACAACACGGCATTCGCGACCGGCGGATCTTCCGGCGGCACGGGGGCAAGTCTTGCGGCGAGCTTTGGCGTCGTCGGCATCGGTACCGACACTGGCGGCAGCGTGCGCATGCCGGCCGCACACAATTCACTCGCTGGCCTGCGGCCTACGGTTGGACTGGTTTCGCGAACCGGCGTCGTGCCGCTGGATTCCAATCGAGACACCGCGGGGCCGATGGCGCGTTCCGTTACCGACATGGTGACGTTGCTCGATGTCATCGCCGGTCCGGATGCGGAGGATGCCGCGACGGCGCGCAGCGCTGGACACATTGCTAAAAGCTATTCGAGCGTGTTGCGAAAAGATGGTTTGAAGGGCGCAAGGCTCGGTGTGTTGCGACAGGTGTTCAACGATAAAGTCGCCGATCCGCGCGTCATCGAGCACTTCGAGAAGACGATTGCCGAACTCAAGGCCGCTGGCGCGGAGATTGTCGATCCGTTCATCGTGCCCGAACTGGACACGATTCCGCGCCCGCCGCAGACGGCGGCACGCTTCAAGGACGACCTGACGAAATGGATCGCGAAGCATCCCGGCGTGCCGTATCCGTCGGTGCAGGCGATTGCGGATTCGAAGCTCGTGCATCCGCTGCACCAGCAGGGCATGGAAACTGCCGCGGCCGCCAAGCCGCTGAATGAAGATCCCGAATACCTCGAAGGGGCGAAGAACGAAGAGCGTTTTCGCCAGGCGTTCATGAAGGCGATGGCCGCGGCGAACGTCGATGCGCTGGTGTTTCCGACCTGGGCACAGTTGCCTGCGGTGAACGGCGATCGCAATACGCAGATCGCGGATGAGCCTAAGCCGGGGCGAGATGCAGCGCCTACGCATCTGGGTAGCAGTCTCACTTTCGTTGGCAGCATGTTGCAGTGGCCGGCGATGTCGGTGCCGAGTGGCTATCTCGGCGAAGGGTTGCCGGTTGGCTTGCAGATCCTCGCGCGTGCCTGGGATGAGTCTAAGATCGTGCAGTACGGATTTGCTTATGAGCAGGCGACGCATTATCGGCGTCCGCCGGCTAGTACGCCGCCATTGGTGTGGAAACAGGGCGAATAGGGCTTTCGCTTCGCGGGTTCTCGCGAGGAACGAGCCCGCGAAGCGACATGGGGTACCCCCGCCGTGCCGCGTCTAACGCGTATCCGTCCAGGAAGAGGCATTCATGAACGCAGAAGTCACGGGTCCAGTAGAAGACGGCGCACCGTCCAAGAATCGTCGCGACTTCCTGCAGCTGTTCTCAGCGAAGCAAGCCGCCACCGCGATAGCGGGCGCAGCCGCTGCATCCGTGACGCAGGCAGCGTCGACCGATAAGACCGACGACATCATCTACATGTCCGCGACCAAGCTCGCCGGACTGATCCGCGCCGGCAAGGTCTCGGCCACCGAAGCAGTCGAGGCGTACATCAAGCGCCAGGTACACGTGAACGATGCGCTGAACGCCGTCGTCACCAATTCATTCGAACGCGCGCGAGTCGAAGCGAAAGCACTCGACGCAAAAGCCGCTCGCGGTGAATGGGTCGGGCCATTGCACGGCGTGCCGATCACCATCAAGGACTCGCTCGACGCAGAAGGCGTCGTCTCCACCGGCGGCACCATGGGCCGCCAACAATTCGTTCCGCAGAAAGACGCAACCGTCGTCGCCCGTGTCCGCAAAGCTGGCGCGATTCTTCTCGGCAAGACCAACACGCCCGAATTCACGCTCGGCGGATTGAGCGGCATCAGCACGGCCAGCAACCTGCTGTTCGGCGGCTCGCACAATCCCTACGACCTGACTCGCAGCACTTCCGGCTCTTCAGGCGGTGCAGGGGCCATCGTCGCTGCCGGCGGCGCTGCATTCGACATCGGTTCGGATTGGGGTGGATCGATCCGCGGTCCCGCTCACAACAACGGCATCGCAGGCATCAAGCCGACCAGCGTGCGCGTGCCGCGAACCGGTCACATCGTCGATTACGGCGGCGTGTTCGATCTCTGGCAGCAGCTCGGCCCGATGGCGCGTCGCGTAGAAGACCTCATCCTGATCACGCCGATCATCTCCGGCCCTGATTTTCGCGATGCTTCGGTGTCGCCAGTGCCGTGGGCCGATCCAGCGAAAGTCGACATCAAGAAACTGCGCGTCGCGTTCTGCGCCGACAATGGCGCCACCGGCAACCAGGCCACCGACGAAGACACCAAGAAGGTCATCCGCCAGGTGGCGAAGTGGCTCGAAGGTGTCGCGGCGAACGTGAAGGAAGACGTGCCTCAGCAGATCCTCGTCGACATGAATGCCGCACGCTCCAAGCTCACCAGCGGCGACGGCTGGCAGTTCTACCAGCGCATGGCCGACAAGTGGGGCACCAAGAATTTCTCGCCCTCGGTGAAAGAGCGCATGAAAACCCTGCAACCCATCACCAGCGCCGAATACGCGCAGGCGTGGGAACAGCAGGATCTAGGCAAATCGCTGATGCTCGAATGGATGACGTCCTACGACGTGTTCATCTGCCCGGTGGCCAACAAGCCGGCGCAGCCCATCGATGCCGAGGCGGGCAGCACAGGCTTCGGCGGCCCGAACAACACCTGGCAGTACACGGGCAGTTTCAACAGCACCGGCTGGCCCTCGACGGTGGTCCGTTGCGGTAGTTCGGCCGACGGCAAATTGCCCATCGGCGTGCAGGTCATTGCCGCGCCGTGGCGCGAAGACCTGACGCTTGCCGTCGCCAGCTTCCTCGAAAGCAAGAGCGGCGGCTGGCAGAAACCACCGATCTGAAGTTCGAGATAACAATTCCAGGGGAAGCGAAGATGAACAGCACGGCCGAATCGCGTCGACACTTTCTCGCGAGCGTGTCAGCGCTCGGGCTGAGCGCGCCACTGCTTCCCGGCGTGCTGTGGGCAAAGATGGCGGAGGCCGGCGCCACTACCATCGACGTGCCCATGCTCAAAGCGGCGGCCACCGTCGCCGGCCTGCAATTCAGCGATGAAACGCTCGCGTCCATGGTGATCGGCGTCAACCAGAATCTCGGCCGCATCGAGACGTTGCACGCGCAGAAGATCCCCAACAACGTCTCGCCGCCTTTCTATTTCAGCCCGCTGGTGCCCGGCATGCAGGTGGACCGCACCCGCGCGCCGTTGAAGATGAGCAAGCTGCCGTCGATCAAACGGCCGGCGCAACTCGACGAACTCGCGTTCTGGCCTGTCACGCATCTCGCGCAGCTACTCAAGACTCGCGCGGTCACTTCCGTCGAACTCACGGAGATGTACCTCGCGCGGCTGCATCGCTACAACCCCAAGCTCAATTGCGTCGTTACCTTTCTCGACGAGTTGGCGCTACAGCAGGCAAAGCAGGCCGATGCTGAAATCGCGGCAGGTAAGTATCGCGGCCCGTTGCACGGTGTGCCGTGGGGCGCAAAGGACATCATCGCGGTCAAAGGTCACAAGACCACCTGGGGCTCTGGCGCTTACAAGGACCAGGTCATCGAGGAAGAGGCCAGCATCGTCGAGATCCTGCGCGAGGCCGGTGCCGTGCTGCTGGCAAAGCTCACGACCGGCGAACTTGCGGGCGGCGATCAGTGGTTTGGCGGCCGCACCAACAATCCCTGGAATCTGAATGAAGGCGCGAGCGGCTCATCCGCCGGACCGGGCTCTGCCGTCGGCGCGGGTCTGGTGCCTTTCGCTATCGGCACCGAGACGGGCGGTTCGATTCTCAGTCCGTCGGCGCGCTGCGGCGTCACCGGTTTACGTCCGACGTTCGGTCGAGTCAGCCGTTACGGTGTGATGGCGTTGGCGTGGACGCAGGATCGCCTCGGCCCCATGTGTCGCTACGTCGAAGACTGCGCCACGGTGATGAGCGTGATCGCCAAACCCGATGGCCGCGACTTGAGCGTCTCGGACATCCCGTTCAACTGGGATGCCACTCTCGACATCAAGAAACTCAAGGTCGGCTATCTGAATAACGCGTTCAAGGACGCGGATCGTCTGCCCGAGTGGACTCGCAACGACGAGGCGACGCTCGCGAAACTGCAGTCCATGGGTGTGGAACTCATCCCTATCAGTACGCCGGATTTTCCTATCGAGATCCTGAGCATCAGCGTCGAAGCCGCGGTGTTCTTCGATGACTTGTTGCGCTCGGGTCGCGATCAATTGCTGACGGCGAAGACCAAGGCCGATCGGTTCCGCGTCAGCCGCATGGTGCCGGCTGTCGAGTACCTGCAATCGCAGCGTATGCGTTCGATCATGATGCAGCAGCTCGCCGCGGCGACTGCCGGCGTCGATGTCTATCTAGCTCCGTCAGCCAACGGCAATCCACGAGCACCGGAAGGCGCTGCCGCTCCGGTCACCCCGCCGCCACAGAATCTCACGCAGCAGCATTCGCAGATGGCGAATCTCGCTTGCTATCCGGGCCTTGCGCTGCCGAACGGTTTCTCCGCCAACGGCACGCCGACCAGCATCAATTTCATGGCGCGGCCATTCGGCGAAGGCGCGCTGATGGCGCTGGCAAAGGCTTACCAGGACGCCACCGATTTCAACCGGAAGCATCCGGTTCTCTGATCTTAAAATTCAAAGGTTATAACGATGAAGATTACGCGACGCGACTTTGCAGTGATGACGGCGGCAGCGATGGCCGCTCAGGTAATGACGCGCACGGGTTTTGCAAAGGGAACCGACAGCGACGACCTGGCATCGTTGACTTTGAGTGAGGCGGCTGCCCGCGTTCGCGCCGGCACTGTGACTGCCACGGCGCTGACCGAAGCCTGCCTGGCTCGCATCGCAATCTACGATCCCAAGCTCGATGCATTCATCACGGTGATGAAGAACCAGGCGATGGCGCAGGCGCGCCAGCTGGATGCCGAACAGAAAGCCGGCAAGCTGCGTGGCCCGCTGCATGGCGTGCCGCTCGCGATCAAGGACATCATAGATACGGCGGGCACACGCACGACGGGCGGCAGCGCCTTGTTCGAAGATCGCGTGCCTACGGAAGATGCGACGGTGGTCGCGCGCTTGATGGCGGCCGGCGCCGTCATCATCGGCAAGACCAACACGCAGGAATTCGCGATGGGTGGCGGTGAGACGTCTTACTGGGGTCCGGCGCGCAATCCTTGGAATCTCGCGCACAACACCGGCGGATCGTCGTCGGGATCGGGCGCAGCTATTGCTGCATTCCTCGCCTATGGCGCGCTCGGCACTGACACCGGCGGCTCGGTGCGCATGCCCGCATCGTTCTGCGGCATCGTCGGAATGAAGGCGACGTATGGATTGGTGCCTATCAAAGGTATCCTGCCGCTGACGATGTCGTTGGATCATTGCGGCCCGATGACGCGCACGGTGGAAGACAACGCGTTGATGCTGAATGTGATGGCGGGCTACGAGCGCATGGACATCACCAGCGTCGAGCATGCGAAGGAAGACTATCTCGCGCAGATGTCGCAGCCGATCGGCGGCATGCGTTTGGGCATGCCGGTCGGGTATTTCGATGGATTGGAGCCGGACGTCGCGGCGGCTGTCGAAGCCGCCATCGATGTGCTGGCGAAAGTGACTCGCGGCGCGAGCGAAAGCACGCTGCCGGGGGTGACGCACCTGGCGAATCTCGGCGGGCTCGGTGAGACGCTTGCGTGGCATGAGCAGTATTTCAAGAACGCGCCGGGCAAGTACATGTTGCCGGAGCGCCGTCGCTTGCAGGCCATCACGGATGCGGAGCCCAAGGCTACGGATTACATCCGTGCGAAGTGGGAGCTGGAGACCCTGCGTCGCAAAGTGGACGACTCGTTCGCGAACTTCGATTTGATGGTGCTGCCGACACAGCGCATCGTTGCGCCGACGTTGAACGATCTGCTCAAGCGTGCAGCCGACACGACGGCGACGAATCCTCGCGTCGTTTCGAATTGCGCGCCGCTGAACGTCATGGGGATTCCGGCGATTTCCATTCCTTGCGGATTCAGCAAGAGTGGCCTGCCGATAGGCTTGATGATCACGGGTCCGCGCTTTTCGGAAGGCAAAGTGCTGGCGTTGGCGCAGGCTTATGAGAAGGCAACGCAGTGGCATCTGCGCAAGCCGCCGCTGACGGCTTCGTCGGTGGCTCCGCCGGTTTCTGCTGGCTGACGCGCAGACTTCGCCTGACGGCGCCACTTAGTGGGCGCCGCAGGCGCCGGCGACAGCCCAGATCTCTTCCCCCGAGGCATGCGTCTTTACGCATTCCTTACGCCCACCCCCTCCCTTCCTACGACGCCTTTACCCCGTCTTCCCTAGCATTGCTTCATCGATCCAACGACGAAGCGACTGCCATGACCGACCTGATCTTCGTGCTGCTCATCCTCGCGAGCTACGCGACCACGCACCTGCTGATCCTCGGGCTGGCGAAGCTCGGGAGAAACGAATGACCCTCGTGCAGCTGCTGGCGAACGTGGCGATCGCGCTCGCGGCCTACCTCATCTATGCGCTGTTGAAGGCGGAGAAATTCTGATGACTGTCGAAGCCATGGTGCTGGGCATCGTCCTGCTCGGCCTAGTCATTGCGTGCGCCCGGCCGGTGGGCACATATATCGCCAATGTCATGGAAGGCAAGCCCATCCTGGCGCTACGCCTGGGTAGTCAGCTCGAGCGAGCCATCTATCGCATGGCCGGCATCGACCCGGCTCGCGAAACCGGCTGGAAACAGTACGCGATCAACGTACTCGTGTTCAGCACCTGCGGCGTGCTGTTCGTCTATCTCCTGCAGCGCCTGCAAGCGTGGCTGCCGTTGAACCCGCAGGCGTTCGCCAACGTCACGCCCGACTCGTCGTTCAATACGGCGGTGAGCTTCGTGACCAACACCAACTGGCAGGGCTACTCCGGCGAATCGACGATGAGCTACCTCACGCAGATGCTGGGCCTGGCCGTGCAGAACTTCGTGTCCGCAGCCACCGGCATCGCCGTGGCAGTCGCACTCATTCGCGGCTTCGCGCGCCATGCCTCCACGACCATCGGAAATTTCTGGGTCGATCTCACTCGCTCGACGCTGTACATCCTGCTGCCGGCGGCAACGCTGTTCGCCATCGTGCTGGTCTCGCAGGGCGTGATCCAGAACTTCGATGCCTACAAAGACGTCACGACCATCGCGGCAACTGCAGTCAGCGACGGCGTCACGCACACCCAGACATTGCCGATGGGCCCGATCGCCTCGCAGGAAGCGATCAAGGAACTCGGCACCAACGGCGGCGGCTTCCTCAACGCCAACTCCGCGCATCCTTTCGAGAACCCGAACGCGCTGAGCAACTTTCTCGAACTGTTCGCCATTCTCCTGATCCCCGCGGCGCTCACGTTCACGTTCGGTCGCATGGTCGGCGACAAGCGCCAGGGTTGGGCGGTGCTTGCCGGCATGGTCATCCTGTTCGTGCCTTTGTGGCTGGTCGCCGTGTCGAGCGAGCAGGCGGGCAACCCGATGCTGGCATCTCTGGGCGTGGATCAGCAGGTGAGCGAGACGCAATCGGGCGGCAACATGGAAGGCAAGGAAACGCGCTTCGGCATCGGTGCCTCGTCTCTATTCGCCGCGGTGACGACGACGACATCCACCGGCGCCGTCAACAGCATGCACGACTCGATGACGCCGCTCGGTGGTCTGGTGCCGATGTTCCTGATCCAACTCGGCGAAGTCGCGTTCGGCGGCGTGGGTTCGGGGCTGTACGGAATGCTCATCTACGCGTTGCTCGGCGTCTTCATCGCCGGACTCATGATCGGCCGCACGCCCGAATACCTGGGCAAGAAGATCGAAGCGTTCGACATGAAGATGACCTCGGTGGCCATCCTCGCAACGCCGCTGGTCGTGTTGATCGGCACCGCCGTCGCCGTCTCGGTGGCGAGCGGCAAAGCCGGCGTGGCCAACCCCGGCGCGCATGGATTCTCGGAGATCCTGTATGCGTTCTCCTCGGCGGGTAATAACAACGGCAGCTGTTTCTGCGGCCTCTCCGCCAACACGCCGTTCTACAACGCGGCGCTGGGCCTGTCGATGTGGTTCGGCCGCTTCTGGGTGCTGGTCCCGGTGCTCGCCATCGCCGGATCGCTGGCCGCGAAGAAACGTGCGCCGGTGACGGCCGGCACCATGCCAACGCACGGACCGCTGTTCGTGGTGCTGCTGGTCGGCTCGGTACTGCTGATCGGTGCGCTTACGTTCGTGCCTGCGCTGGCGCTCGGCCCAGTCGTCGAGCAGTTGCTGCTCACTACACTTTAATCCGCTGCGGCGTCCCTCGAGAATTCCATGTCACGCCAAAAACTTTCCATGTTCGACAAAGCGCTGCTCGCGCCGGCGCTGGTGGATACGCTACGCAAGCTCGATCCACGCGCGCAATGGCGCAACCCGGTGATGTTCGTCGTCTACATCGGCAGCATCATCACCACTGCGATGTGGGCGCAGTCGCTGCACGGTGGCGCCGATGCGCCTTCTAGTTTCATCCTGAGCATCTCCATCTGGCTGTGGCTCACCGTGTTGTTTGCGAACTTCGCAGAAGCATTGGCGGAAGGCCGTAGCAAGGCGCAGGCAGCGTCTTTGCGTGGATTGAAGCAGACGGTGCAGGCGAAGACTCTCGCTCACTACAAGCAGCGCGCGACGTACATCAAGGTGCCTGCGACCGACCTGCACATCGATGACATCGTGCTGGTCGAGGCGGGCGATCTCGTTCCCACCGACGGCACAGTGATCGACGGTGCGGCGTCAGTGGATGAAAGCGCGATCACAGGTGAATCCGCGCCAGTAATTCGCGAAGCAGGCGGCGACTTCTCTTCGGTCACTGGCGGCACACGCGTGCTGTCGGATTGGATCGTCGTGAAGGTCACTGTGAATCCCGGACAGACGTTCCTCGATCGCATGATCGCGATGGTGGAAGGCGCGCGCCGGCAGAAGACGCCGAATGAAATCGCGCTGACTATCTTGCTGGTCGCGCTCACGCTCGTGTTCTTGCTCGTGACGGTGACGCTGCTGCCGTTCTCGGCTTACGGCGTCGAGGTCACGAAGCTGGGTTCGACGGTGGCCATCACGGCATTGATCGCGCTGCTGGTGTGCTTGATTCCGACTACCATCGGCGGACTGCTCTCGGCCATCGGGATCGCCGGCATGAGCCGGATGATGCAGGCGAACGTCATCGCGACTTCGGGTCGTGCAGTGGAAGCGGCGGGCGACGTCGATGTCTTGCTGCTCGATAAGACTGGCACCATCACGCTCGGCAATCGCCAGGCTGCGGCGTTCATTCCCGCGCCCGGCGTAACCGAACACGAACTCGCCGACGCGGCGCAGTTAGCCTCGCTCGCGGATGAAACTCCCGAAGGACGCAGCATCGTCGTGCTCGCCAAGCGCTTCAATATTCGCGAACGCGCTGCGCAGAACATGACCTTCATTGCGTTCTCGGCCCACACACGAATGAGCGGCGTCGATGCCGGCCCACGACAGATCCGCAAAGGTTCGGCAGACTCCATCGACAAACACGTGCGTGCGCTCGGCGGTTCGATGCCTGCCGAAAGCCTGCAGGCTATCGAGACAGTGTCTCGTCGAGGCAGTACGCCGCTGGTGGTGTCCGACGATGCGCGCGTGCTGGGCATCATCGAACTCAAGGACATCGTCAAAGGCGGCATCAAGGAGCGCTTCGCCGAACTGCGGCGCATGGGCATCAAGACCATCATGATCACCGGCGACAACGCGACGACGGCGGCCGCGATTGCAGCGGAGGCGGGGGTCGATGATTTTCTCGCCGAAGCTACGCCGGAAATGAAGCTGCAGCTGATCCGTGATCACCAGGCTCAGGGCCGCCTCGTCGCGATGACAGGTGATGGCACGAACGACGCGCCGGCATTGGCGCAGGCTGACGTCGCGGTCGCGATGAACTCAGGCACGCAGGCCGCTAAAGAAGCCGGCAACATGGTCGACCTGGATTCCAATCCCACCAAGCTCATCGAAGTGGTGGAGACCGGCAAGCAGATGCTGATGACGCGCGGTTCGCTCACGACGTTCAGCATCGCCAACGACGTGGCCAAGTATTTCGCGATCATCCCGGCGGCGTTCGCGACTACCTATCCGCAGTTGAATGCGTTGAACGTGATGGGGCTCGCGACGCCGTCGTCGGCCATCCTGTCGGCGGTCATCTTCAACGCGCTCATCATCATCTTCCTGGTGCCGCTGGCGCTCACGGGTGTGAAGTACCGTGCGCTCGGGGCGGCCGCGCTGCTGCGACGAAACCTGCTGATTTACGGTCTCGGCGGCATCGTCGTCCCGTTCGTCGGCATCAAGGCGATCGACCTGGCGCTGGTCGGCTTGGGAATGGCATCTAGTTAACCTGCAGTCCGCCGCCGCTCTGACTTCCTCCCCCGGTCTCCGGTGGAGGATTGAGGAGGGGGCTCTTACTCTGAACTCGAGCGAACCGAACATGCTGCAATCCCTACGTCCCGCCTTGGTCATCTTCGTGTTGCTGTCGCTGCTGACAGGCCTTGCCTATCCGTTGTTGGTGACTGGAATCTCTCAAGAAGCCTTCCATCACCAAGCCGAAGGCAGTCTCATCGTCGCGGACGGCAAACCAATCGGCTCCTCACTCATCGGCCAGAACTTCACCGAGCCCAAGTACTTCTGGGGGCGGCCTTCGGCCTCCGGGACCATGCCTTACAACCCGTTGGCGTCGTCCGGCAGCAACCAGGGCCCACTGAGCCCGGCATTGAACGAAGCGGTCAAGACACGCATCGAAACGCTGCGTGCCGCCGATCCCGGCAACACCGCGAAGGTTCCGGTCGACCTGGTCACCGCGTCCGCCAGTGGCCTCGATCCGCACATCAGCGTTGCAGCGGCACAGTATCAACTGGCGCGAGTGGCGAAGGTTCGTGGCATCGAAGCGGCCAAACTACAGGCGCTGGTGGCGAAGCATACGCAGTTGCCGTGGTTGGGCCTGTTCGGCGAGCCGCGCGTCAATGTGCTCGAACTGAATCTCGCGCTGGACGCAGATCGCTCATAATCGGGGAATGTCGACCCGCGCCCTTCACCACAGGCCATCACCCGACGCATTGCTCGTCGAAGCGGGGCGTAGTGAGCGCGGCCGTCTCAAGATTTTTCTCGGTGCGGCACCGGGCGTGGGCAAGACGTTCGAAATGCTCACAGTGGCGCGGCGCAAGCTCGCCGAAGGCGTGGATGTCGTCGCCGGTATCGTCGTAACGCACGGGCGGGCCGAGACCGAAGCGCTCCTGCAAGGCTTGCCGCAAGTACCGCCGCAACAGATCGAGTATCGCGGACGCAAGCTAGACGAGTTGGATCTCGATGCGTTGCTGGCGCGACGGCCGCAGCTCGCGCTCATCGATGAACTGGCACACAGCAACGTGCCGGGCGCACGCCATGCCAAGCGCCACCAGGACGTGCAGGAATTGCTGGATGCGGGCATCGATGTCTACACCACGCTCAACGTCCAGCACATCGAGAGTTTCACCGACCTGGTGATGCGCATCACCGGCGTGGAGATTCGCGAGACCGTGCCGGATGCGTTCATCGATCTCGCCCACGACATCGAGCTGATCGACCTGCCGCCGGACGACTTGGTTGAGCGCCTGCGCCAGGGCAAAGTCTATGTACCCGAGCAGGCGCGGCGAGCGCTGGATAACTATTTCTCACGCGGCAACCTGCTGGCCTTGCGTGAACTCGCGTTGCGTGCGGCTGCTGAACACGTCGATGACGATCTCGCTACGTTCATGCGTGCGCATGCGATTGCAGGTCCGTGGCCGGCTCGCGGCCGCATCATCGTGTGTATCGATGCATCCGCCGCCAGCGAACGTGTGCTGCGTGCCGCGCAACGGCTAGCGGATCAACGACATCTACCGTGGACTGCGGTCAGCGTTCAAACACTCGGCAGCGCTACAACGCCAGCGTCACGCGAACAGCTCGAATTCAATCTGGCCCTGGCCTCGCAGCTTGGCGGAGATACCGCGATTCTCACGGCCGATCGTGTCGGGCCGGCCATCGTCGACTATGCGCGTGCCCACAATGCCGCGCAGATCGTGATCGGCCGTTCGCGCGACATGCGTCATCGCATCTGGTTACGTCGCAATCTCGCGCAATGGCTGTTCGCCCATGCTCGCGATTTCGAGATCACCGTGGTGGGCGAGAGTCGGAACGAAGACGTCGAGCGCGGGATGGGCATTCGGCTCACGCAGTCCGCCGCTTGGATGTCCTGGCGCGATGTGTACATTGCCATGGGATGCGCAATCGGCTCGGCCTTGATCAGCTGGCTGATCGAGCCTTGGGTGGGCACGGAGAATCTCGCGCTGGTGTTTATCCTCGGAGTTACGTTCGCCGGTGCGAGCGCCGGGCTCGCTGCCGCATTCCTCGGCAGTGGCGTGAGCTTCCTCGTCTACAACTACTTCTTCACCGAGCCGCGATTGTCGTTCGACGTCAGCCAGCCGCAGGATCTCGCGGCTTTGTTCGTTTTCCTGAGTGTGTCGCTGGTGGTCGGCCAACTCGCCGGCCGTTTGCGAAGACAGGCGCACGATGCGTGGCTCGCGACGCAAAGAGTGGAAACGCTGTTCGATTTCGCGCGTCGGCTGACGACGGCCATCGACGAACGCGATCTGAAATCGGCGGCCGCGCAAGGTATCAGCGAATTGCTCGGTCGCCGCTGCGTGGTGTTGCGGCCCTTGTCGGACAGGCGTGTCGAGCCGCCGGAGGAGTTGGTGCGGGCACGAGAGTTTCGGGACACCGATCAAGCTGCGGCCGATTGGGCATTCACCCATCGCGAGCCTGCGGGACACGGCACGGGCACGTTGCCTGCTGCAGGCTGGTATTTCCTGCCTGTCGTCGAGTCGGGCCGCGCGCTCGGCATCCTCGCCGTGCACCTGCCGGCCACTGGCGATGCGGTGAACTCGGAGCAAAGCCGGCTGTTGTTTACCTTGCAGGCGCAACTCGCATCGGCATGGGAACGTCTGCGACTGCGCCGGGTCATGCAGGAAGGGCAGCTGCAACGTACGACGGATTCGCTGCGAGCGGCGCTGCTTGCCTCGGTGTCGCACGATCTGCGTACGCCGCTGGTGTCGATCACCGGGTCGCTGACGGCTTTGCGCGATCTCTCTGCGAGTCTCGCTGAGAGCGATCGCTCGGAGTTGCTCGGTGCGGCGATCAAGGAAGCGGCGCGCCTGGACCGGTTGATCCAGAACCTGCTCGACATGACACGGCTGACGCATGGGGCCTTGCGCATGAGCCTGGTTGCAGTCGACGTTCGCGATGCCGTGAGCGAGGCCATGTCGCGTGCGGGCGCATGGTTGGCGACGCACGAGATCGTCACCGCGATTCCCGCCGAAGTGCCGCCGGTTCGCGCCGATCGCACTTTGCTCGGACAAGTGCTGATCAACTTGCTGGAGAACGCCGCCAAGTTCTCGCCTCCCGGCAGCGAGATTCGAGTCGCCGCGCGCCGTGATGGCAGCGAAGTGTGCATCGATGTGATGGATCGCGGCCCCGGCATTCCGGTCGCCGATCGCGAGCGGGTGTTCGACGTGTTCTATCGCATCGACGAACACGAGAAGCGCCAGGGCAGCGGCCTCGGCCTGTCGATATGCAAGGGCTTCGTCGAAGCCATGGGTGGCACCATCCGCGCGCTCGCCGGACCCGATGAAGCAGGCACGGTGATTTCCGTCAGGCTGGCGGCGCAGGCCGGCGAATCGCGCGATACTGCGGCATGAACGCGAGGCCGCGCATATTGATCGTCGATGACGAGGAACAGATCCGCCTGTTCCTGCGCATCACGCTGAATGCCGCCGGCTACGAGCCGCTGGAGGCCGCCACCGGCCGGGCGGCCATCGAAATCTGCACGGGCAAGAAGCCCGATCTGGCGCTGGTGGATCTCGGGCTGCCGGATATCTCCGGACTCGATGTCATCCGTGCCGTGCGCGTGTGGACGCAGTTGCCCATCATCGTGGTGTCGGTGCGCTCCGAAGAGGAAGACAAAGTCGCGGCGCTCGATGCCGGCGCCAACGATTACGTGCAGAAGCCTTTCAGCACGGCGGAACTGCTCGCACGCATCCGGGCCTCGTTGCGTGCTCACTCGGGTGAAACGGCGGCACCGCTCATCGAAGCAGGCGCGCTGACCATCGACGTGCCTGCGCATGAAGTGAAGCTCAAGGGCGAGATCGTTCGTTTGTCGCCCAAGGAGTTCGATCTGCTGGTGGTGCTGGCGCGCGCTGCCGGCAGGGTGTGCACTCATCGACAGCTGCTGGAAAAAGTCTGGGGACCTTCGCATCGCGACGACGTGCAGTATTTACGTGTTTATATCGGTCAGCTGCGCGAGAAGTTGGGAGATTCGCAGGGCGTGCCGCAATACATAGTGAATGAACCGGGCATCGGCTATCGATTGATGGCGAAGCTCGACTGACGGCGTCTGGCGACAGCGCCTTTACCGATGTGTGATGAGCGTCGCGAACGCACGTGGTAGTGAGCGATCCCCGGCATTCGACGTACGGTAATGCGCAGGCGACACTGCTATTCTTGCCGGCGTTGCCTGATCGCCTTTCGGTTCTTCGACAGAAAAATATGCCTGACGTGTTACTGGCCGCTTCAGCGACGCCGATCGACTCGCAGCCCCTGCCTGTCACGGGCTCTTCGCTCGACGTACTCATCATCGATGCCGATGAACTAAGCTCCATGCGCCTCGAAGCGTTGAGCGAGTCGTGCGGCCATGGCGCATTCAGCGTGACATCGGTCGACCAGGCCCGCCAGGCCCTGACCGCCGTGCACTTCCCCATTCTCATCGTCGACGCACTGCTGGGTGATGGCAGCGGCATCGACTTGTGCCGCGAATACCGCGCTCGTTATCCTAAGAACGCTGTGTACATCGTGATGCTGTCGATGCTCGAAACCGCCTCCGACATCGAAATGGAAATAGCCGCCGGAGCGGATGCATACATCGGCAAGCACTCCTCGGACGAGAAGTTGATCGAGCGCCTGCGGTTGGCGGCGTCGGCTATGGGGTTGACGGCGAAGTCTTCTTCTTAATTCCTCCCCCGGTCGCCAGGGGAGGAATTAAGAGCGGCAGGGCATAAGAAAACGCATACGCGTCATCACTCCTGGTGCCGTCTGTGTCCCTTGGGTAGGGTAATCCCCTCTGCCATCGTCAGTTTCCGACGATCTCCCAATCTTGCCGAGTTCCAAGCAGCCATGAATGTAGCCGCAGTCACGGCCCCTGCCGATGTGCCCCAGGTCCTGGATCCGGCGGCCACCCGCAAGGTGATCTTTGCCTCCAGCATCGGGACGATTTTCGAGTATTACGATTTCTATCTGTACGGCACCCTGGCGGTGTTCTTCGGCGGACTGTTCTTCCCGCCCGGTAACGACAAGGCTGCATTACTCGCGAGCCTCGCAACTTTCGGTGCGGGGTTTGGCGTGCGCCCGCTGGGCGCGATCGTCTTCGGGCGACTCGGCGATCTCATCGGACGAAAATATACGTTCCTGCTCACCGTCGTCATCATGGGATTGGCGACCGCTCTGACCGGGTTCCTTCCCACTTATGCGCAGATCGGCATGTGGGCACCGGCGCTGCTGGTATTCCTGCGATTGGCGCAGGGCCTGGCTCTCGGCGGTGAATACGGAGGCGCGGCTACCTACGTTGCCGAGCACGCGCCGGACAATCAGCGCGGTCACTACACCAGCTACATCCAGACGGCGGCGACCATCGGGTTCTTCATTTCGCTGGCCGTCATCGCGTCGACGCGAATCTATTTCGGACCGGAAGATTTCAAGGCATTCGGCTGGCGCATTCCGTTCCTGCTGTCGTTCATCCTGCTGGGCGTGTCGTTGTACGTGCGCCTGAAAATGGAAGAGTCGCCGGTGTTCGCCAAGCTCAAGGCGGCGGGCAAGGTGTCGAAGAATCCGCTCAAGGAGAGCTTCGGCAACAAGAAGAATCTCAAGTTCGTGCTGCTGGCCTTGTTCGGCGCGACGGCCGGGCAGGGTGTGGTGTGGTACTGCGGCCAGTTCTACGCGCTGACGTTCCTGCAGAAGCCGCTGAACCTGAGCTGGCAACTGTCGTATGTGCTGGTGGCGATTGCACTGGCGATCGGCACGCCGTCGTTCGTCTATTTCGGCAAGCTGTCGGACCGCATCGGCCGCAAGCATCTCATGATGGCTGGCTTCTTCATCGCGGCGCTCACCTACATTCCCATCTACATGGGCATTACGGCGCTGGCGAATCCCACCGGACTGCCCGAAGTCACGTCGCTGCCCATGGCGAACATGATCGGCATCGTGGCGTTGCTTACATTGCAGATCGTCTATGTCGGGATCACATACGGCCCGATCGCAGCTTTCCTGGTGGAGTTGTTTCCGACGTCGATCCGCTACACGTCGATGTCGCTGCCTTATCACCTGGGACTCGGCTGGTTCGGTGGGTTCCTTCCATTGATTGCGACGGCGACTTCCACGTCGGACTGGGCACAGGAGCACTTCGGCAGCAACGCGATCTACACGGGATTCATTTATGCGTGCGGCGTGTGCCTGATGACGGGGATCGTCGGGAGCCTGCTGATCAAGGAGACGAAGGATCACAAGATCGATACGCCGATGCACTGAGAAGAGGAAGAGTTTCTCGCGGAGCACGCTGAGCACGCTGAGCAGAAGGAATAGGGTAGGATCAGATCCGCTCCAACTCCTACTATTTTTATCTTTTCTGCTCCGCGTGCTCCGCGTGCTCCGCGAGAGAAATCCGGTAAAGCTCGCCGGATTCCAGCCCACGCTGAAGAGAAGCGGTCAGGCTACTTCTTCACGACCTCGCCATCGAGTGGCGGCAGCAACGGTGAAGGCTTGCGCATCTTCGTCGCCTGCTCATACGCATACGCGTAACCGATCAAGCGGCCTTCTTCATAAGGCTTGCCGAAGATAGACACGTCCATCGGCAATCCCTGCGAGCCGAAGCCCATCGGCACCACGATGGCGGGGAACCCCACCGAGCTGTAACCCGCGAGAATCGTCGGCTGCGGGCGCTCCGATTTCACGAACGTCGGATCGTCCACCTTGTACGCGGGGTTGCTGATCGGTGGGGCGAACGTGCTCTGGTAAGGAAACACCAGCGCATCGACGCCATATTTCTCGAACAGCGCCAGCTTCGCCTTGGTGGCTCCCGGCAGGATGTTGTTGATCAAATCCTTGTACTCGGGCGCGTCGGTGGATGTCTTGAGCGAGGTGGTCAGCAGGCGCATCACGCTGTCTTCCACGGGCAGGGGCGATTTGTTGACCACCGTCTCGTCGATCTTCACGAAGTCGGCCACTGTCTTAGGCACATCCGGTCCCAAGGTCGCGAGGTACTTCTCCCAGTCGGCGCGGAAGCGATAGTCGGACACCGTGCGAATCTTGCGTCCACCATCGGTCAGATAGGCATTGACGAATTCAGGCGTCAGCGTGATTTCCACAGTCTGCGCGCCGAGCTTCTTCATCTCGCCAATGGCCGTATCGGTCAGCGCATCGATCTCCGGATCGCCGCCGAAGAAATCGCGCACCACACCGAGCTTCGCGCCTTTCAGTGCATCGGCCTTGAGATACTTGGTGTAGTCGATCTGCGATTTACCATTCTTGACGGCAGCCGGGTCACGCTTGGCGACTTCTTTCCAAACCGTCACGTTGAGCGGATCGGCCGAATCCGGGCTCGCGAGGACGTTGAGCATCTCGGCCACATCGGTGACCGTTCGCGCCATTGGGCCCGCAGTATCGAAATTGAGATTCTTCGGCGCGACGCCGTCGCGGCTGATCAATCCCGTGGTGGGGCGAATGCCGACGATGCCATTGAACGCAGCCGGGCCGCGAACCGAAGTACTCGTGTCCGTACCCACGGCGAGAACAGCGAAGTTGGCCGCTATCGCCGCGCCCGAGCCGCTGCTCGACCCGCCAGTGTGCCGCTTGTGGTTGTACGGATTGATGGTCTGTCCGCCGACCGTGTTGTAGCTGCCCCCCGCGAATTCGCCCATCGCCGCTTTGCCGATGATCACGGCGCCGGCATCGCGCAGCGCTTTGGCAATGTGGGCATCGTCAGGAGGAATCGAATTCCTCAATACCGCCGAGCCGTTGCTGGTGGGCATGTCGAACGTATCGACGTTGTCCTTCAGCAGGACCGGCACGCCATGCAACGGGCCGCGCGGGCCTTTCGCTTTGCGTTCGGCATCCAGCGCCCTGGCGGTCTCCAGCGCTTTGGGATTGAGCGTCAGGATGGAATTGAGCTTGGGCCCGCCGTCTTCATAAGCGGCGATGCGCGCAAGGTAAAGCTGCACCAGCTTCTCCGACGTGATCACGCCCGCATCCATCGCGGTGTCGATGTCGCTGAGCGTGGCCTCTTCGAGCTTGAACGTGCCTGCCGCCAGGCTGGGCGTCGCGATGCCGAGGGCGGCAGTGGCGAGAGTCAGGAGAACGGTTCGGCGCAGCAGTGTGACCATCGGTATTCCATCGCTAGATGCCGGCGGCATCGGTTCCTTGCAGACGCAAACCAGCGGCTCGCCCCCACGTCGCCGCATGCAGTACGTAGGGTGGGCGCAGGGCCGGTCGTCTGGTTTGAAGGGATCATGCGTAAGTCAATGCGATGTCGCATGCGCGTGCCTCGCGACAAGGAATAAGATCAAACGATGAAAACACGTTCCGCCGTCCTGCTCTCACTGCTGCTCGCCGCGGCCACCGCCGTGCATTCCGCGCCGGTCCCGCTCGAGTCGGCGACCATTGCAGATATCAACGCGGCGTTCAAAGCCGGCACGTTGACATCCGAACAACTGGTAAAGATGTATCTCGCGCGTATCGAGGCGTACGACGATCACGGCCCGAAGATCAACGCGGTGATCGCGCTGAACCCCAAGGCGCTTGAAATAGCCCGCGCACTGGATGCCGAACGCAAAGCGAAGGGCCAACGCGGTCCACTGCACGGCATTCCCGTCGTGCTCAAGGACAACTTCGATACTTACGATGTCGCCACCACCGGCGGCTCGATCATGCTGGAAGGCTCCATCCCGCCGAACGATGCGTTCGTCGTCAAGAAGCTGCGCGACGCGGGCGCCATCATTCTCGCCAAGTTGAACCTGTCGGAGTTCGCCTCCGGCGGCGCGCACAGTTCGCTGGGCGGACAGACACTCAATCCGCATGACCTCACCCGCACGCCTTCGGGATCTTCGGGCGGCACGGGTGCTGCCATCGCTGCAGCGTATGCGCCGCTCGGAATGGGCACGGATACGGGTGGATCGATTCGCGGTCCGTCGACATCCAACGGCATCGTCGGCCTGAAGCCGACACACGGTTTGCTCAGTCGCGATGGCATCATTCCGCTGAGCCTGACTTTCGACACCGGCGGGCCGATGACGCGCAGTGTTTACGACATCGCCGTTTCACTGGGTGTGATGACGGGCGTCGATAGCGCCGATGCAGCCACGCAGAAGAGCAAAGGCAAGTTCCAGACCGACTACACCAGGTTCCTGAAGAGCGATGCGCTCAAGGGTGCACGCATCGGCATCGCCCGCGATTTCCTCGGCGCCGACGCCGATGTCGATTGGGTCGTCGAAGCGGCGCTCGACACCATGCGCCAGGCCGGCGCCACCATCGTCGATGTGCGCTATCCCAAGTGGCTGCTCGACGGCAAGGCCGAGTTCTACAGCGCGGTTCGCTACCCCGAGTTCGCTGCGCAGATCGCCGACTATCTTGCGACGCTCGGTCCGCAGTATCCTAAGAACATCAACGACCTGATCGCACGCTCCAATAAAGTCACCTCGCTGCGTCCCGACGGCGCCGGCCCGAACGAAGGCCGTTGGGCGCTGTTCAAACGCGAAGCGGCGAGCGGCAAGCTGGACGACTACCGCTACCTATCGGTGCACGATCACGCCTTGCCCATGATCCGCATGGTGGTGGATGGCATTCTCACCGGAGAAAAATTGGACGCCATCGTCTATCCCACCTCGCCACGACGTCCGGCGCAGATTGCGGCGGAAGCTACGGCTGGCGCTGCCGGCGCGACTGCGTCTGCCACGAACATCGCGAACCTGACCGGCTTTCCGGATCTGATCGTGCCGGCCGGGTTTACGAGCGACGATCTGCCGGTGGGCCTGTCGTTCTTCGGTACGGCTTTCAGCGAACCCAAGTTGCTGGCGTTGGGTTACAGCTTCGAGCAGTTGACGCATGCGCGTAGATTACCGGTGAATACGCCGGTGCTGAGTGGGGAGACGATCGAGGTTCCTTGATTTCTCCACAAGGTAAGAGATAGAAGCGGGCGCCGCCTGACGTTGACTTTCCGCACAGTGCGACTTGCGCATTGCGCGGATCTTGCAATACTCGTCCCATGATCGACTTCGGCCTGAGTTCGAGTGAATTTCAAGAGCGGCATTTCGAACGCGCGCCGCACCTGTTCCGGCAGGCGTTGCGGGATCGTCCGTTCGGCTGGCCGGATCTCGACTCCGTATTGCAGCTCAACGAGCCGACGCCGCAGGGATTGCAGCTCTTCAATCGAGCCCTGATCCCGGACGATGCCTATACGGAAGACTGTTCCGCGTTCGGCATGCGCCGCCGACGCCTCAACAAAGTCCGCTTCTACGGCTATCTCAATGCGGGCGCCACGCTCGTCATCAATCGGTTCGAACAGCAGAGCGTCGCCGCACAACGGTTGTGTGCGGAAGTGGGCGTGTTCGCGGCGCAGCCCGCTACGAGCAATGCCTATGTCAGTTTTCGCGGCGACGGTACGTTCGGCAGCCACTGGGACACGCACGACGTGTTCGCCATTCAACTCCTGGGCCGCAAGCGCTGGCGGATTTTCACGCCCACGTTGCCGCTGCCGCTGAGTCACCAGACCAGCGAACGCAGCACCCAGGCGTGCCCGGAAACGCCGATGCTCGACTGTGTGCTGGAAACCGGCGATGTCCTCTACATTCCTCGCGGCTGGTGGCATCACGTGATGCCGCTGGACGAGGGCAGCATGCATCTCTCGGTGGGTACGTATGCGCCGACTGTGTATGACTATGTGATGTGGGCATGCTCGCGTTCGCTGCCCGAGGAAATGCAGGCGCGCACGGCATTCAAGACTGGCGAGGCGTCGTTCGATGCGATCGTCGAGCGTGTCAAAGCAGCCCTGCACGACGTTAATAACCGGGAGCAGTTCCACCAGACCATCGTGCAGCGTGAGCGCACCACTTCCGAATTCAACCTGCCGCTGTTCGTCAATCCGCAGGCGCCCGTCCTGGATCCGCAGACGCGCGTGCGGCTGAACAGCTGCTATCCGCGGAATTCGGCGGAGTCGTTGATCGTGAATGGGGCGACGCTGCAGCTCGATGCGTTGAGTGCGCATATCATCAAGTTGCTGACCGTGTCGCCGGCGACGCTGGCGCAATTGGAGGTGCAGTTCCGCGATGTGCAGCCGGATGCGCTGCGACGGTCGGTGTTGAATTTGAATCGGTATGAGATCGTGTCGTTGGAGTAGTTTGCTTCGCGTTAGGAGCCCGCGAAGCAAAGAAGCGCGAGTATCGAAGGTGGGGGCATGCAGTAGCGCGCCGTCTGACAGTCAGACAACCTCTTCAGGCCCCGCTCGCGCATGTTCAAGCTTCGTTCCCGGCTCACCTGCATTGCCGTTCTCATCGCCTTGCTCCAGCCGCCGGCAGCTAACGCGCTGGCCATTGAGGAGGCAACCATCGCCGATATCCAGGCGGCGTATCGCAGCGGCGAGCTCAGTGCGCACGAGGTAGTCGCCGCATACCTGGCGCGCATCGACGCTTACGACAAGCGCGGGCCGTATCTCAATTCCATCATCAATCTCAATCCCAGGGCGCTCGAAGAAGCGGACGCGCTCGACGCAAAGCTGCGTGCCGGCGGCAAGCTGGCCGGTCCGTTGCATGGAGTGCCGGTGCTCATCAAGGATTGCATCGACGCTGCCGGCATGCCGATGACCTCGGGCTTCCAGGGCTGGAAGAACTACTACCCACCGACCGATGCGCCACTGGTCGCGAAGATCAAGGCGGCGGGCGGCATCATTCTCGGCAAGGCCTCGCTGTCCGAGTTCACCAA
This sequence comes from Steroidobacteraceae bacterium, assembly GCA_040509875.1. Taxonomy (GTDB): domain Bacteria; phylum Pseudomonadota; class Gammaproteobacteria; order Steroidobacterales; family Steroidobacteraceae; genus Steroidobacter. The sequence continues at coordinate 22,618 of JBEVKB010000126.1, forward strand.
CGGCGGCGGCGACAACATCAACTCGATCTTGTCGGGATTCGCGCGCAATCCCTATAACCTGGCGTACGCGACCGGCGGTTCCTCGGGCGGCACCGGCGCATCGATCGCCGGAAATCTTGCGATGGTCGGCATCGGCACCGACACAGGCGGATCGATTCGCATGCCTTCGGCGCACAACGCGCTGGCTGGCATTCGCCCTACGGTGGGCCTGGTTTCACGCACCGGCATTCAACCGAACAACAGTGTTCGCGATACCGGTGGGCCGATGGCGCGCACCGTTACAGACATGGCCATCGTGCTCGATGTCATTGCCGGAGTCGACGCCGCCGATCCCGTGACCGAACTCAGTCGCGGACACATTCCCAAGACTTACACCGCCGCACTCGACAAGCAGTCATTGAAGGGTGCGCGCCTGGGCGTGCTGCGACAGGTGTTCACGAGCAAGGTCACCGATCCTCGCATCATCGAACACTTCGACCACACCATCGCCGAGCTGAAAGCAGCCGGCGCGGTCATCGTCGATCCATTCACGGTGCCCGAACTCGACACGCTGCCTCGCGCTCCGCAGACACCGGCGCGACGCAAAGCAGACATGATCAAGTTCATGGCCGCGCATCCCGGCATTCCCTATGCATCGCCGCGCGCGCTCGCCGATTCGAAGCTGGCGCATCCGCTGATTCAGCCGGGCCTCGACGCCAGCGCCAATGCGGGGCCGGTCGAAACCGACGAAGACACGATCAAGGGATTGCAGACCGAAGCCGCCTATCGCGTCGCCTTCACCAAGGCAATGGATGCGAACCGCATCGACGCGCTGGTGTTCCCGGTCTGGGCGCAACTGCCCGTGATCAATGGCGATCGCAACACGCAGTTGATGACCGAGACGCCCGATCCGAAAGGCGGTGTGACCGGGCTCGGCGCCAGCCTGACGTTCGTCGGCAGCACGCTGCAGTGGCCGGCGTTATCGGTGCCGAATGGTTATCTAGGCGAAGGCTTGCCGGTAGGCCTGCAGATCCTCGGCCGTGCCTGGGACGAGCAGAAGATCATCGGTTATGCGTATGCCTACGAACAGGCAACGCACTATCGCCGTCCGCCGCCTTCGGTGCCGCCGTTGACGCCTGCGCTCATGAGTGACAAACGATGACATCAAGATATTCCGTGCGCGCCGCAGTCGTGCTCGCGTTGATTGCCAGCGCGCCGGCATTTGCCGCCTCCGCGGGCAAGCCAAAGATCGCCGTGTTCTCCGGACCGACGGCGACCATCCAGAACAACGAACCGTTCCTCACCAGCATCAAGGCGCGCGAGCTTCACAAGCTGCCGCCGCTGAAAGATGAAGACGGCAATGAAATGAAGGTCGATGTGTTGCGTCCACAGCGACTCGCCGCGCCCGTCACTGTCTACATCGAACAGTTCTCGGCGCATCCGCTCGAGCGCGATGTCGCCGAGTTGTACGGCCCGCCCGATGGTTATGTCGACGCGCAGGGAAAGTTCAATCGCAAGCGCACGTCGCCACAGGACAAGCCAGTCTACGAAGCGGTGTTGAAGCCGGAAGACGGTCTGTATCCGCTGCCGTACATGGCGACGCAAGTCGACGGTCGAGCATGGGACAGCAGCGCCACCGATCCCGGTGTGCCGTTCGCGAAGTCGCGGCAGACGTTCTATCCCGACGCATCGAGAATCTTCGAGGAAATCGAACGCGAGGGCGCGAACCTGTCGGCGCGCGCGGGCTTCGATTTTTTCCGTGCCGCGCCGAGCGGCGGCTATACCAAAGGATTGTCCGGCAGCGCGCGCACCGATAAAGGCACGGGCGATATCCCGCCGGAAAAACCTGGTGTCGATTTCTTCCAGTACGGCGCTTACGGCACGGCGCCGACACGAGCGGCGCTCGCGAGAGCGACCAATACTGTCCAACATGCGATGGCGAGCGGCGATTACGCCGGCGGCATCTGGTTCGAAGGCTCGCCGAACATCGAAGACTCGGCCTACTGGATGAGCCTGCTCATCGATTCGCCCAAGCCGCTGGTGTTCAACGCGGCCCAGCGCACGCGCGGCAAGATTTCACCGGATGGCGACGCCAACATCATTCACTCGGTCGACTACATTCTCTCCGATGTCTGGGCCGACGCCGAAGGCCGCGATGCCCTGGGCGCGATCGCCATCCAGGACGACATGATCTATTCGTCGCGGGAGATCACCAAGGGCGATGCGCGTCCCGGTGGCTATATTCCCAGCGGCGGCATGGGCGGCTACCTCGGCGATGCCGATCCGCTCACCATCGGCTTCATTCCCAAGCGCAAGCACACGTTCAACAGCGAAGTGCGCTTCACCAGGATTCCAGCAACCGTGAAAGGTGTGAAACGCACCGGCGCGGGCGTCGTGAGCCTGGTCGATGTCGCGATCAAGGATGCCAAGGGCGACCTGCTGCAGAGTGCGATTCCGAATGTGGTCGTCGTCAAGGGCGCGCGCTGGTCGACGATCGACGAGTCGCGTTCCTCGGACCAGGCAGTCGACGTTCTAGCTCAACTGGAGAAAGCGTTGAGCGCAGAGCCACTGACCGGCATCGCCGCTGAAGGCAATCAAAGCGGCAGCTTCGTACCCGGCTACGATGCGGCGTTCAATCTCGCCGCCGCCAGCGGCATTCCCGTCGTCAAGACATCGCGTGGCAATCCCACTGGTTACATCGGCGCCAATCCCAACAACCTGTTCATCGAAGGCAGCAATCTCACGGCAACCAAGGCCCGCATGCTGTTGATGGCTTGTTTGATGCGCTTCGGCGCATTGCCGCCTGCCGCGGATCCCAGGAAACCGACAGCTGCGGAACTCAGTGCCATCAAGACCAAGCTGGCGCAATACCAGGCAGTGTTCGAGACTCACTGATGGCAGCCGTCGCCACGCAATGCTGGCGCGGTTTTTTCACAAGCGTGGTCGCCATCGCCGCCTTGTTGCCACTGAGCGGTCACGCTCACGGCAACGAAGCCCGCATGGTGGAGTTTCTCGACTGGAAGAAGCTGCCGAACGTGGCGCGCGTGTTCGGCTCGAATCGTTCCAGCTTCGATGGCATGGCGAATTCCTGGTTCCGCCCGCAGATTCGCCAGATCGAAGGGGAGTCGTGCGTGGTGGGCGAGCTGTTCGGCGTCGACGTCGACGACAAGTACGCGTTCGATATCGACGAGCCGGTCGAACTCACGCTGAAATTCGCTGCGCAATACACCG
>JBEVKB010000127.1:0-59668 GCA_040509875.1 Steroidobacteraceae bacterium
TCGGCATCACCAAGCTCGAGTTCCTCGAGGACGAGGAGACGCGCGAGTTCCGCGCCTACAAGAACCGCGTCGACCCCGAGGGCCGCTTCAACAAGGGCAAGCTGCTGCGCAAGGTCTCGCACCTCGGCGCCGACGTGCGCTGCGCCGACCTGGCGCATGCCTACACGCCGAGCTTCGGCTTGATGGGCCACGAGTCGCTCATCATGCAGCAGTCCGACATCAATTCGATTTCGGACGCGATCAAGGACTGCCTGCGCTGCGGCAAGTGCAAGCCGGTGTGCTCCACCCACGTGCCGCGCGCCAACCTGCTGTACAGCCCGCGCAACACGATCCTCGCCACCTCGCTGCTGATCGAGGCCTTCCTGTACGAGGAGCAGACGCGCCGCGGCCTGTCGATCCGTCACTTCGACGAGTTCGGCGACGTCGCGGAGCATTGCACGGTCTGCCACAAGTGCTTGACGCCTTGTCCCGTCAACATCGATTTCGGCGATGTCTCGATGGCGATGCGCGATCTCATGCGGCGCATGGGTAAGAAGCGGTTCAATGCCGGTTCGGCGGCGACCATGTTCTTCCTCAACGCCACCAATCCGGAAACGATCAAGGTGGCGCGCACCGTCATGCTCGAATGGGGCTTCAAGGCGCAGCGTGCCGGCAATCGCGCATTGTCCGTACTAGGCAATGCGCAGACCGCGAAGCCTCCGGCGACGACGGGACGTGCGCCAGTCAAAGAGCAGATCGTGCATTTCCTCAACAAGAAAATGCCCGGCGGGCTGCCGAAGAAAACGGCGCGCGCGCTGCTCGATATCGAAGACCGCAAGTACGTGCCCATCATTCGCGACCCGGTGCGCACCAGCAGCGAATCCGAAGCCGTGTTCTATTTTCCCGGCTGCGGCTCGGAACGATTGTTCTCGCAGGTCGGCCTCGCGACGCAAGCCATGCTGTGGCAGGTAGGCGTGCAGACCGTGCTGCCGCCTGGCTATCTGTGTTGCGGCTATCCCCAACGCGGCGCCGGCGAGTTCGACAAGGCCGAGAAAATGATCACGGACAACCGCGTGCTGTTCCATCGCGTGGCCAACACGCTCAACTATCTCGACATCAAGACCGTGGTGGTGAGCTGCGGCACCTGTTTCGACCAGTTGCAGGGCTACAAATTCGACGAGATCTTCCCCGGCTGCCGCATCATGGATATCCACGAAGACCTGATGGAGCGCGGCGTGAAGCTCGAAGGCGTCACCGGCGTGCGCTACATGTATCACGATCCGTGTCACTCGCCGATGAAGAGCTACGATCCGCTCAAGGTGGTCAACACGCTGATCAACGACAAGGTCAACGGCAAGATCGAGAAGAACGATCGCTGCTGCGGCGAGTCCGGCGCCTTCGCCGTCACGCGCCCCGACATCGCCACCCAGGTGCGCTTCCGCAAAGAGGCCGAGATGAAAACCGGCGCCGATAAGTTGCGTGCGGACGGCTTCAAGGGCGAAGTGAAGGTCCTGACGTCGTGCCCTTCTTGCATGCAGGGGTTGAAGCGCTACAACGACGATTCGAGCACGGATGCGGATTACATCGTGGTGGAGATCGCGCGCAACCTGATCGGGCCGGATTGGATGGAGCAGTATGTGAAGGCCGCGAACAACGGGGGCATCGAGCGAGTCTTGGTTTGACGCTCCTCCCCGGGCGCCGGGGAGGAGATAGACTGCAATATTTATTACTTACAACCGGAGTCTTCATGAGCAGCGACCTCCAATCCGACATCCTCAACGTGCTGAAGACCAGCGACCTCACGCGCCGGCAAGTGCTGGTGACCAGCCTGGCGACGGGATTCGCGATGGCGGTTCAGCCGGTGGCGGCGGCGACTCTGACCACCGATGCCGAAGGCCTCACGGCCGGTGAGATCAAGATTCCGGTGGGCGATTCCACCATCCCCGCGTACCGCGCCATGCCGGCCAAAGGCGGACCGTTTCCCGTCGCGCTGGTGGTGCAGGAAATCTTCGGCGTACACGAGCACATCAAGGATGTCTGCCGCCGCTTCGCGAAGCAGGGTTATCTCGCCATCGCGCCCGAGATGTACGCGCGACAGGGCGATGTATCGAACCTCAAGAGCATCGACGAGATCCGCGTCATCGTTGCCAAGGTGCCCGACGAGCAGGTCATGTCCGACCTCGATGCGACTGTCGATTACGCCGCCAAGAGCGGCAAGGGCGACATCACCAAGCTTGGCATCACCGGCTTCTGCTGGGGCGGTCGCATCGTCTGGCTGTACGCCGCGCACAGCAAGCAGCTCAAGGCCGGCGTGGCCTGGTATGGCCGGCTCGTCGGCGACAAGAGCGAATTGCAACCCAAGCATCCGATCGATGTTGCGGCCGATCTCAAAGCGCCGGTGCTCGGCCTGTACGGCGGCAAGGACACCGGGATCACGCAGGAGTCCGTCGAGCAGATGCGCACGGCGCTGAAGAAGTCGAAAGTGCCGACCGAGATCGTCGTCTATCCCGAAGCGCAGCACGGCTTTCACGCCGATTATCGTCCGAGCTACAAGGAAGACGACGCGAGGGACGGCTGGAAGCGCCTGCTTGCCTGGTACAAGCAAAACGGCGCTGCCTGATTTCATTCGGGACGATGTGCGCGTTGCGCGGCATGTAAGGAAGAGCAGTCGATGAATCGAAGACTCGTTGCGACGGCATGCGCGGGCATCCTGTCGAGTTCGCTGTTCATTGGCGTACATGCAGCGGATAGCGCCGCGCCCGATGTCGTTCAGCAATACGGACTGGAAGAGGCGAAAGCGCCGGTCAGCGAACGTGCTGGCTGGCGCAAGCCCAAGAAAATCCTGGTGAGTCGTGGGCTCGCCGAGTCGCTGCGTTCGGTGGCGCCCGGTGTCGAAATCATCACCGCCGCAGGTGCGAACGTAGCAGACATCGATGCAGTGATCGGCTCCTGCGATCCGCAGCTCATTGCGGCCGGCAAGTCGATTCAATGGGTCCATGTGATGTTTGCCGGCGTCGAACAATGTGTCGGCGTACCCGGTGTGCGCGAGAGAAATATTCTCGTCACCAACATGCAGCGCATCAGCGGCCCTGTCATCGCTGAGCACACGATCGCGCTGATGCTGGCGTTCACTCGCGGTCTGGATCTTCTCATTCCCGCGCAGGCCAAAGGCGATTGGCTCAAGGGCAGGTTGCCTGCGGGACGGATGGCTGTCGTGCAAGGCAAGACCTTGCTCGTGGTCGGTCTCGGTGGCATCGGCGGCGAGATTGCGAAACGCGGCCATGCACTGGGCATGAAAGTGATCGCTACCCGCGCCAGCGGACGCACCGGTCCGGACTACGTGAGCTATGTCGGCTTGCCCGACGAACTGAACAAGTTGGCGGCCGATGCCGATTTCGTCGTCAACGCCGCGCCGCTCACGCCGCAGACCACCGGTGTGTTCGACGCTGCCTTCTTTGCGAAGATGAAGCCGACCGCTTACTTCATCAACATCGCCCGCGGCGGCAGTGTGGTGACCGACGCTTTGGTCGCCGCGTTGAAGAGCGGCCAGATCGCCGGCGCCGGCCTGGACGTCACCGACCCAGAGCCCTTGCCGCCGCGGCACCCATTGTGGACGGCGCCGAACGTGATCATCACGCCGCATGTGGCCAGCGATTCGGATCTCGGCTCGGATGCACAACTGGCGGTCGTGAAGGAGAACCTGCGACGGTACGTGGCGGGGGAGAAGATGTTGTCGGTGGTGGATGTGGTGAAGGGGTATTGAGGGTCGCGTAGCCAGCCCCGCGACACCGCCCCTCGGGAACCGTTTTCGCTCTGCACGCGTTCCCCCGACACGCCGCCGTCAGGGCTCCATCTTTTCATGAATGCTTTACTCGACACGCCACGAGTCTTGGACAGTACCGGGCACGGCACCGAGTCAGGAACCGCATCGCCGCTGTTCGTGCCGGGACGCAATTGCTGGCGCGTCGAGCGCTCGGCGCGGGCGTCGTTCATGGTCGATGCTGAGGCGTATTTCAAGGCATTCGTAGCGGCCGCGGAACTGGCGCAACGATCGCTGCTCATCACTGGTTGGGATTTCCACAGCCGCACGCGCCTGCTCTGCGATGAGGACGGCGAGAATTGCCAGCTCGAATTGGGCGAGTTCCTGAACGATCTGACGCGACGACGTCGCGATCTCGAAATCCATGTGCTGATCTGGGACTATCCGATGATCTTCGGACTGGACCGCGAGTGGGCGCCCATCATCGGACTGGGCTGGAAGCCGCGCCGGCGCGTGCACTTCCGTTATGACAACACGCATCCCGTCGGCGGTTCGCATCACCAGAAGCTGGTCGTCGTCGATGACGCCATCGCCTTCTGTGGCGGCATCGATCTTACTTGCCGGCGCTGGGATACGCGGGCTCATGCAGCCGACGATACTCGTCGTGTGATGCAAGGTTCGCCTTATCCGCCATTCCATGACATGGCGATGGCAGTCGAAGGCGATGCCGCGCGAGCAGTGGGTGACTTGGTCCGCGAGCGCTGGAAGCGTGCGACGGGTGAAACGATTGCTCCGGTTGCCACGGCACGTCGTCGCTGGACGCGTCGCCTGCGACGACATACTGCCTCGCCTGCATCTTCCCACTGGCCCGAATCGCTGCCGACCAATGTACGCGACGTGAATGTCGCCATCTCGCGCACCGAGCCTGCGATCAACGGTCGCGAGGGCGTGCGTGAAGTCGAGTCGTTGTATCTCGACATGATCGCCTCCGCCCAGCGCTGCATCTACATCGAGAATCAATACTTCACCGCCGAGAAGCTCGGCGATGCGCTCGCGCAGCGGCTGACCGAAGCGCATGGACCTGAAGTCATTCTCGTATTGCGCGAACTCAGTCACGGCTGGCTCGAAGAACTCACGATGCAGACGTTGCGCACGCGGCTGATCAAGAAGCTGCGACAGGCGGACCGACACGACCGGCTGCGCGTGTTCTTTCCATTCATCGCCGGGCTCAAGCCGGGTACCTGCATCGACGTGCATTCGAAAATGATCGTGGTCGACGACGACGTGGTGCGGATCGGCTCGTCGAACATCGCCAATCGCTCCATGGGCCTGGATACGGAATGCGACCTGACGATTACGGCCGACGGCCGCGAAGACGTACGCGATGAAATCCGTTTGCTGCGATCCACGCTGCTGTCCGAACATCTCGGTGCGACACCCGAGCAGGTCCAGGAAGCAGTCGCTCGCACGGGCAGTATCCGCGGCGCCATCGAGCTGCTGCCGCGAGACGATCGCACGCTGAAACCATTGACCGAGCTCCACGAAGTGTCCGACACCGTGTTGAACATGGTGAGCGTCGCCGATCCAGAGCGGCCCGTGGCCATGCAGGACCTGGTCAAGCTGTTCACCCCGGATGAAACCAGCCAGCAACGCGGCAAGTGGTGGCTGAAAGCACTCATTGGGATCGCGGTGCTCGCGGGACTCACCGCGCTGTGGAAATACACGCCGCTCGCCGGATTGCTGGAACCGCAGCGGATCACGACGTGGGCGCGCGAGGCTGGCGATTTCTGGTGGACGCCGTTGCTGGTGATTGCAGCGTACGCACCCGCGTCGCTGGTGATGTTTCCACGGCCGGTGATCACACTGTTCGCCGTCGTCGCCTTCGGCCCCTGGTTGGGGTTCGCCTACGCCATGACCGGCATAGAACTGGCTGCATGGCTCACTTACGTCGCGGGACAGCGTTTCAATCGCGGCACCGTGCGTCGCGTTGCCGGCCGGCGGCTCAATCCCGTCATCGATGTGTTACGCAATCGTGGGTTGCTTGCGATCACGGCGCTGCGTCTCGTGCCCATCGCGCCGTTTGCAGTCGAAGGCGTGGTGGCCGGTGCGTTGCGCATCCGCTTGTGGCATTTCATGCTCGGCACCGCCATCGGCATTCTTCCCGGCACGCTCGCGGCGACGGTGTTCGGCAATCAATTGCAGGCTGCGCTGGAAAATCCCGGAGCGATCAACTACTGGTTGATCGGCGGTGTCGTGTTGCTGCTCATCGGCGCAACCTGGTTCGTGCGCCGCTGGCTGATCGCATCTTCGAAGCCGGCGCGTGACGCCGATGCATCCCGGCCTGCATGACGGCAACGAGCCTCGCGCCCCGTCAAATCGCGATTGCGTCCTACAACATCCACCGCTGCGTGGGGTTGGATGGCAAGTGCTCGCCGTCGCGCATCGCCGCCGTGTTGAAGGAAATGAACTGCGACGTGCTGGCGTTGCAGGAGGTAGACAACTCTGCCGGCGACCACGAGGGATCGGCGCAGCTCGACTATCTCGCGCATGCACTCGACATGACGCCGGTGCCGGGGCTGCGAATCGTTCGTCGTATGGGAGAGTACGGCAATGCCATCCTGACGCGCCTGCCCGTTCTCGATGTCCGTCGGCACGACCTGAGCTATTCGTGGTACGAACCACGCGGCGCTATCGACGTCGACATCGACGTGGCCGGCACGACGTTGCGAGTGATCGCCGCGCATCTCGGATTGAGTCGCTCCGAGCGTCGCTTTCAATGGCGACGTCTCATGGTGGCGGTTGCGGAAAAGCCGCTGGAAACGCCGACCGTCATGTTGGGCGACATGAATGAATGGTATCGACGTTCGGCGACACTCACGGAGGCGCACGAGACTTTCGGCAAGCCGCCATCGCCGGTCGCTTTTCCTTCCTATGCCCCGTGCCTGGCATTGGACCGAATCTGGGTGCGACCGCTGGCGGCGCTGATCTCGATGCTGGTGCATCGGACGCAAGCGACGCGAGGCGCTTCCGATCACCTGCCCATCAAGGCCGTGCTGGATGTGACCAAGCTGCAAGCACCGGTCACCGGAACGCAGTCGTCGCTTGCCGTGGAGAGCCTGATCTAAGTCCCGCGAATATCGATGAAGCGCAGGAACTCGGCGCGAGTGCGGGCATCCTCGCGAAAGGCGCCGAGCATTTTGCTGGTGATCATCGATACGCCGCGCTTGTGGACACCACGAGTGGTCATGCATTCATGCGACGCATCGATGACTACACCCACGCCACGCGGCTTGAGTACATTGTCGATGCATGCGGCAATCTGTGCAGTGAGCTTTTCCTGCACCTGGAAGCGGCGACCGTAGCCATCCACCACGCGTGCGAGTTTGCTGATGCCCACGACTTTGTTGGTGGGCAGGTATCCCACGTGCGCGCGGCCCACGATGGGCGCCATGTGATGTTCGCAATGCGATTCGAATTCGATGCCGCGCAGGACGATCATCTCGTCGTAGCCCGCCACCTCCTCGAACGTGCGGCGCAGATAATCCGAGGGATCGCTGAGGTAACCGGAGAACCAGTCGCGATAGGCACGTACCACGCGCGTCGGCGTGTCACGCAGGCCTTCACGATTCGGATCTTCTCCTGCCCAGCGCAGCAGTGTGCGGACCGCGTTTTCGGCTTCGTCCTGCGACACTGGCGGAGCGACGGCGAGCGGGCGCCTGGAGACGGTTTTCTTGCGGGCCAAGGCGGTTTTCCTCGTTGTTGCCTGGCATAGCGGCGGATCGCGCATAGTATCAGGTTGTGGCGCCGTGCTTTTCCGCTTCAATTTGCGTGATAGGGAGGTCAGGAATTAGGATCTCTCGCCAAGACCGCAAAGCACGCCAAGATTAAGACAATAGAATGCTCGGATCCTGATCCCGCCATTTCATTTCTGAACTTGGCGCGCTTTGCGAGCTTGGCGAGATACTCTTGTCTCGAGGGGATTTGCATGCAACGAGTCATTGTCGGGCTGGCCTTGTGCGGCCTGTCCGCCGTGTCGCACGCCGAAGTCACCAGCACCGGCCCGAATGGGTTCAACCTGCGTGAAATCGTCGAGGCGCCGAACGTTGCGCCACCGGTGCTATGGGCGGCGATGACGGACATCTCCAAGTGGTGGGATTCCGATCACACCTATTCGGGCGATTCGCGCAATCTCACGCTCGATCCGGTCGTGCGCGGCTGCTTCTGCGAAAAGCTCAGTCTTTATGCGGGCATCGAACACGGCACGGTCGTGTACGCATTGCCGGCGAAGATCCTGAGAGTGCACGGCGCGCTGGGGCCGTTGCAGGAGTTCGCGGTGACCGGCAGCCTGACTTTCCAGATCGAAGCGGCGGCCGGCGGATCGAAGCTCACCGTGACGTATAGTGTCGGCGGCTTCACCGATCGACCCATGGCCGACTGGGCGCCCATCGTGGATGAGGTGTTGGCCAGCCAGGTGCAGCGCCTGGGGCGATTGGTGACGACCGGAAATCCGGCGCCGCCCAAAGACGCGAAGCCATAAAGGCCAGCGGAACCGTACAGCAGCGATGGCGTTGAACTGTCGCAAGCACAGGAGTACTCGCATGAATTCGTGGAAGATGCTGATCGCCATCGGTGCGATCGCCATGGTCGGTTGCCAGACGGTGCAGACCACGCAGCCCGGCGCCGTGGGCGTGGATCGCAAGCAGCACATGCTGGTGTCGGAGGCCGAAGTCGAGAAGGGCTCCGAAGTGGCTTACAAGCAGGAACTCGACAAGGCGCGCGCCGCTGGCGGATTGAACGCGGATGCGGCGACCAACAAGCGGGTACAGGCAATTACGCAGCGTCTCATTCCCCAGACGGCGGCCTTCCGTCCCGACGCCACCCAGTGGAAATGGGAAGTGAACGTGCAGACATCCAAGGAGGTCAATGCCTACTGCATGCCCGGCGGCAAGATCATGGTTTATACGGGGTTGATTTCACAACTGAACGCCACCGACGCCGAACTGGCCGCGGTGATCGGTCACGAAATCGCCCATGCGTTGCGTGAACATTCGCGCGAGCGACTGTCGCGTACTTACGCAGAGCAGATTGCATTGGCTGGTATCGCTGTGGCGACTGGCGCCGGCGACGCTACCATGGCGCTCGCGAGCCAAGTATCGGCAGTGACGTTCACATTGCCGCACAGTCGCGAGCAGGAAGCTGAAGCGGATCGCATCGGTCTCGAGTTGATGGCGCGGGCCGGCTACGATCCCAATGCGTCGGTGGTGCTGTGGCAGAAAATGAGCAAACTCGGCGGCGGTGGCCCGGAGTTTCTCAGCACGCATCCCTCGGGCGATTCGCGCATCCAGGACCTGAAGGCGAGCATCCCGCGAGTGCTGCCGTTATATCAGGCCGCATCGCACTGACACTGCGCCCGCTTCAAGTCGCGATGGCTGTGATCAGTCCCGCGATGGCGATGACGGTAGCCACGCCTGCGGCGTAGCCGAGCCAGATCGTGCGGTCGTGCAGTGTGGTGATGGCGCGGGTCAGCTTGGCGATCTGGTCCGCCATCTGGCTGATGAGTTCGGCCTGCCGTCGTTCGTTTTCTTCCAGCTCTTCCAGGCGCGCCACCAGTTCGGCGTCGGTGCGCGACTCGGGCACGATTTCGCCTCCCGGCTGGCGTTTGGTCTTGCGCAGGAGTTCGCGGGAGACGTCGACTATCGACGGCACCAGTTGCACGATCTGCAGCCAGGGTAGGGCCATGAATTCTTGCTCCTCTAGCGGATGGACATTGCAATGGTCGCATGAATGAAAAGCCCCGCGATATTGCTATCGCAGGGCCTCATTGCTCGACCGGGTGGATTCTAGGAATGATTGCGATCCGTGAATTCCGCCTTGCTCAGGTAACCGTCGCCATTGGCATCGGCGGAGGCAAAGCTGTCGGAGACCGCTTTATCGGAAGCCGCTTCGGTCTTGCTGATCTGTTCGTCGGCGTTCTTGTCCAACGATTCGAATGCAGCGGTGACGGCGTCCGGCGGCGAGACCGGCTCGCCTGCGGCGAATGCAGCGGCGGACAACAATGTGGCGCCGATCAGGAAAGTGAGTCGTTTCATTGCGGTACCTCGTGGTGCGCTCTTGCGGAAGCGCTCGGAACGAAACGTCGCATGGCGCGGCGATGTTCCGGCTCTGCCTAGGCGGCCGGTTCACATCGTACTGGTGTGGAGGCTGTGCTATTGATCCACCCCGCCCGGGTATGCGAGCTGGCGCGCCGCAGCTTGACGAATCTTGGCACCCGGTTGGAAAACGCTGTGCGATGGTCCGCGCCGTTGCGCCTGCAGGACCTTCGAGATTCGTTGCATGTCAGGAATAATGTCGCTATGACCGTGCCCGCTTCCCTGCTGATCGTCGACGACGACCGCGAACTGGGACAGATGCTGACCGAGTATCTGACCGGTGAGGGTTTCCTGGTGTCGCTGGTGCGCGATGGCGACGAAGCGCTGCAGCGGCTTACCGGGGCTCACAACCACGACCTGGTCATACTCGATGTGATGCTGCCGTCGCTCAGCGGATTCGAAGTGTTACGCCGCTTGCGCCAGAGCTTATCGATTCCTGTGGTCATGCTCACAGCACACGGCGCCGATGTGGATCGCATCGTCGGCTTGGAGCTGGGCGCCGATGACTACCTCTCCAAGCCTTTCAATCCGCGCGAGCTGGTTGCAAGAGTGCGAGCCGTATTGCGCCGCTTTTCCGCTCGTGACGGCGACACGCCGAGTCATCCTGTCGCCGTAGGGCCGTTGCGGCTGGACCCGGCCACGTTCGATGTCACTTTATCGGGCCAGTCGGTGCGACTGACAGGCACCGAACTGCGCCTGCTCGAATTGCTGATGCGAGCGGTGGGGCAGGTGCAATCGCGCGAGTCGCTCACCGAACGCGTGTTGGGACGCCGGCTCACTCCATACGACCGCAGCATCGATACGCATGTAAGCAACCTGCGGCGCAAGCTCGGCCTGGGTGAAAATGGCCTGCCTGAAATCCGCAGCATCCGCGGCGCCGGCTATGTACTGATCGCAAGCGGCGAGGCTCGCGCACCCGAGTGAGAACCCTGTTTTTAAGGATCTTCCTGTCGTTCTGGGCAGCGATGCTGCTGGTGTTGCTGGCGACGGCCGCGATGGGTTGGTATCGCCTCAGCCAGCTGCAGAGCATCGACCTGAAAGTGCTGGCGGATGAAGCCAGCACCCGTCTCACGCGCGACGGCAAGCCAGGCCTCACCGCGTGGGTCGACGAGATCGAGCATCGCTATCGCGGCTGGCGCATTTACGTGGTCGATCGGTCCACCGAGGACGTGCAGGGGCGACCCATGCCGCAACGCCTGCGTTTCTACGCGGTGCGTCTCAAGGAAGCGGGCTTTCTCGATCCGCATGCCGACAACCTGCGTCGCGACGATCCGCTGCTGTTGTCGCCGCTGATCACCGATCCGGACGGCACCGTCTACACGCTAATGGCCGACAACATCCGCACATCTCTCAACCTGATGCGCGAGCCGGATGTTCGCCTCGTCGTGCTCGCGTTCGCGTTGGTCATCAGCGGGCTGGTGTGCTGGTTGCTGGCCCGCTATGTCAGCCAGCCTGTCGAACACCTGCAGTCGAGCGCTCGCTCGCTGGCCGCCGGTAATCTCGAAGCGCGGGTTGGCGAGGACTTTTCACGGCGCAAGGACGAGCTTGGAGTGCTGGCGCGCGACTTCGACAAGATGGCGCATCATGTTCGCACCCTGATTGCTTCGAAGGAATCGCTGATGCGTGCGATGTCCCATGAACTCAGGTCGCCGCTCGCTCGCATGCGTGTCGCACTCGGGCTGGCGCGTCGCGATGGCGCTGACCTCGTCAAGCAATTCGATCGCATCGAACTCGAAGCGGAACGTCTCGATACGCTCATCGGACAGATACTGCAGTTGTCGCAGCTGCGGGTGGTGGAGCCCAAGCTGCCGCGCGAGCCGCTCGACCTGGGCAGCCTGTTGAGCGAAATCGTGGAGGATGCGCGGTTGGAAGCGACAGCGGCGGACAAGACCATCGAGTTCACTCCGGAGGTGAGTGTGCAGGTGGAAGGCGACGCTGCACTGTTACGCAGTGCCATCGAGAACGTGCTGCGCAACGCGGTTCGTTTCACCGCAGCGGCTACCGCGGTCACTGTCACTCTCAGTTTAGAACGCAATGTCGCAAGCATCGTGATTGCCGATCGCGGCCCGGGCGTGCCGCCGTATGAAGTGGAACGCATCTTCGAGCCGTTCTATCGCGTCGCCGAATCCCGCGATCGCGATTCGGGTGGCAATGGCATCGGTCTTGCCATCACTTCAAGAGTCATCACTGTCTACGGTGGCGAAGTTCGCGCACGCAATCGCAGTGACGGCGGATTGAGAGTGGAGATGACGTTACCGGCGACGCAAGGATAATCTACTTGGCGTGTGCCCGCGTCGAACGCTGCGCCAGCGCATGACTGCGTAACAGCGAGGCGCGCTGGCGGACGGTAGCGATCTCAGATTCGTCCAAAGGTGCAGGCGTGGCCTGTGCCAACTTCACTGCTCCCTGCATGTCGAACTCCAGCAGCAGCGTCGCTGCCGACGAGAAGGCCGCGCCCGAGTACTTCACCAGCCGGGCGCCGTAAAATTCATACTCGCCATGACGATTGTCGGCCGTGCGCGTTTCCTCGATGCGCGCCAGCTTGCTGCCATCGAAGTGCGCACGGTATTTCACTGCGATGCCCGCGGCGGTGAGCTTTGCGCTGAGCGAATCGCCGGCTGCTTCCTCGTTGAGCGGTGTTGTCTCGATTTGCATCGGCGCTTCTTGCAAAGTCTGCAATGGAGCATTCGTGGCCGGTGCTCGTTTGTCGCTGCAAGCGGCGAGCGCGATCGTTGTAAGCAACGAGACTATGATGAAATGTCTGGACATAAGTTCTCACGGAAGTGACAAAGAACGTCTCATCCTGCTCAATTACAGTACTCGCAGGTTAAGGGAATGCCATACGCCGGTGCATGTCGCCAATGGTCGACATATTCAGGGTCCGCCGCTATGGCGAACGTGAAGCAGCGCACGCGGATCGAAAACATATTCCTCTACTCTTGATCGCACTCCCGACCGTCAAGTCGGAATTGCCACCCCAGGAGAGAGATCGATGAGCGCAGCCAGTACCGCACGTTCGGCAGTCCGCGACACCGTGCCACAGCCCGCAGCCAGTGCGAAGTCTGCCAAGCGTTCCGGATTTTCGTTCGCCGGCGACGATTCGGAAGATCAGTTCCGTCTCAACCTGAGCGACATTCCTCACGTTCCTTACTCCATGGACGTCGAAGGCTTCAAGCCTTCGCTGCTGGCTCGCCTGGTCGGCATGGTGACCGGATCGAAATGAGTTTCTGATCGGCGCGACTTCCGCAATCAGGAGTCGCGCCGGTTTTTCTTCTTGCCTCGCCGCGGTCCGACACGCCATCTTGCGCGACATCCTCGTCGCCAGGTGCTCAAAGTGCGGTTCCGCTCTACTCCTCTTCTTGCATGTCTTGATCTTCGTACTCGCTGCTGCGAGTCCGCTGTGTGTTGCAGCGACCGCTCAATTCGTTTCCCCTCGCTCCGATGTGGCGGACCTGCTCAGCCAAGTGCATGCGCGTCTGCAGCTGATGGAGGCCGTCGCCGCCTGGAAGCATCAGCACCACTTGCCGGTCACCGATGCCGCACGTGAGCAGAAGGTGCTCGATGCGACTGTGCTTCAGGCGCAGGAACTCGGCATCGATCCTCAAGGCGCGCGCGCGCGTTGTTCTCGTTGCAAATCGCGCTTGCCCGCAAGATCCAGGAAGGCCGCATCGCCCACTGGCGTGCGGGCGAGCCGTTTACAGTCAAGATTCGCGACCTGGATAGCGACCAGGCTTTCGGGAAGTAATAGCGCGCCGCGTAGTCGGTGTATGCTTGCGCCGACAAGCGGCGCCACGCCGCGGGAGGGTTAGCGCGATGGGCTGGATCATTCTGGGCGTCATTGTCCTCGTCGTCGTCTTTTTCATTTCCATCTACAACGGCCTGGTCAGCAGCCGTAACGCGTACAAGAACGCCTTTGCACAGATCGACGTGCAACTGACCCGGCGTTACGACCTGATCCCGAACCTGGTGGAGACCGCCAAGGGCTACATGAAGCACGAGCGTGAGACGCTCGAAGCAGTCATCGCGGCCCGCAACTCCGCCGTGAGCGGACTCAAGAATGCGGCGGCCAATCCCGGCAGCCCGGATGCCGTGCAGCAGCTGGCCGGCGCGGACAACATGCTCACCGCATCGCTCGGCAGGATGTTCGCGCTGGCGGAGTCGTACCCCGACCTCAAGGCCAATACCAACATGATGCAGTTGTCGGAAGAACTCACCAGCACCGAGAACAAAGTCGCCTTCGCGCGGCAGGCGTTCAACGATGCCGTGATGAACTACAACAATTCACGCGAAGTGTTCCCCAACAGCATCGTGGCGAATTCCTTAGGCTTCCAGCCGGCGCAGTTGCTGGAGATCGAGTCCAAGGAAATGCGGGTCGCGCCCAAAGTCAGCTTTACCTGAAGTAGTTACGGGGCCTCGCCATGAATTTCTTCAGCCGCCAGGACGAGACCCGGCGGCTCTCGCGTCGCCTGGTAATACTGTTCGCGCTCGCCGTGATCGCGGTGGTCGCCGCTGTCGACCTCGTCATCTTCACGGTGGTGGCGAGCATGCATCCGGACGCCCAGGAAATAGCTATCCCGGGCTCTGGCTGGATGAGCGCCAATGCGGGCGTGGTCATGGTCACCACTTTGAGCGTGTTGGCCGTCATCGGCCTGTCCAGCCTGTACAAAATCGTCGTATTGAGCGGCGGCGGCGGTGTCGTGGCTCGTTCGCTCGGCGGCGTACGCGTGTCGGCTGACACCACCGATCCGTTGCAGCGGCGGCTGCTCAACGTGGTCGAGGAAATGTCGATCGCATCGGGCGTGCCCATGCCCGAGGTTTACCTGCTGGAGCAGGAGAGCGGCATCAACGCGTTCGCCGCCGGCCACAACACATCCAACGCGGCGATTGCCGTCACGCGGGGAACGCTGGTCACGCTGAACCGGGCCGAACTGCAGGGCGTGATCGCTCACGAATTCAGCCATATTCTCAATGGCGACATGCGGCTCAACATCCGCTTGATGGGCCTGCTGTTCGGCTTGCTGGTCATCGCGTTGATCGCGCGGACCATGCTTCAGTTCAGTCCTCGTAGCAGCAGCAGGAAAGGTGGCGGCGCCGCTGCCATACTCGTTGCTGCCTTCGCGGTGCTGGCCATCGGTTACGTCGGCCTGTTCTTCGGTCGCCTTATACAGGCTGCGGTGTCGCGCAGTCGGGAATCGCTGGCGGATGCGTCGGCTGTGCAGTTCACGCGAGATCCCGGTGGGCTGCGCGGTGCGCTCGTCAAGATCGGTGCGCTGTCCGGCGGTTCGGCTATCCACAATCCCGAAGTCGAAGAAGTGGCGCACATGCTGTTCGCACCGGGCATCGGGCGGCTCTTCGCCACGCATCCACCGCTGTTGGAGCGACTGCAGGCCATCGATCCACGCTTCGACCAAGGCGAATTCGCGGCCATGCGAGCGCGGTTGGCGCAAAACCTGGCGGAGGCGCAAATCGAGACGCCACCGGCCCGTCCCTCGGCAGCGAAACGAATGGACTCGCTGCTCGCCACCGCCGCACCGGCAATGGCTGCGAGCCTGGTCGGCAATCCCGGCACCCAGCACATGGAACTGGCCCAGACGATTCGCGAATCGCTGCCCGAATCGCTGGTGGTCGCGTCACGCCACCCCACGTCCGCTCGGGCGCTGTTGCTCGCTCTCGCCCTGGAAACAGACACGCCTGCACGCGCGCGGCAATTGTTGTTCATCGAGGCACAGCTGGGCTCCGAGGTCGCCGCTGCAGTGAAATCGTTGCTGAACGACGTCGACGACCTGGAGTTGCGGCAACGCCTGCCGGTGTTGTCGAGCGCCTTTCCCGCATTGAGACAGTTGCCGCGCGAGGAGCGTTCGCAGCTCATTTTCCTGCTCAACGGCATGTTGCAACGGGAAGGCCGGCTTTCCCTGCGCAGTTACACGTTGCGGCAACTGGCGCGAGTGCATTTGCGTGACGATCTGAATCCCGCCGCTGCGTCCGGCAGGCTGACATTGGATCGTGTGGTCAATGAACTGAAGGTATTGTTCTCCGTGCTGGCGCTGTATGGTCATGAAGACGAGGCGCAGGCGCGCAAGGCTTATGAAGCAGGCATGCTGCACGTGTTACCGAGGCTGCGTCCGCCGTTCGCCAATACGGACAACTGGCCGCAGCAGCTCGACGTCGCGTTGAACCGGCTGGACATGCTGGCGCCCATGGCGAAACAGCAGCTGGTGGAAGCGCTGGTGAAGACGGCGATACACGATCAGCAGCTCAACATCGGCGAAGCGGAGCTGGTGCGCGTGGTGTGTGCGTCCTTGCATTGTCCGCTGCCGCCGCTGTTGACGGCGGCTTGAGGAGAGCCTTCGAGGAAGGCAAGGGCCGCGTCGTCAGATTTCCGCTGCCGGACGGTTGAAGCCGTCGATACAATCACCATCTCTCGACGGCACCTTCCGTGGCCGTTCCAGGAACTCCCCATTCATCTGAAAGCGACGGCATCGACGCCGTGGTGAGCATGTCCCAATCCATCGTCATCCGCGGCGCGCGCCAGAATAATCTCCGCAATCTCGATGTCGAATTCCCGACCAACGAGCTGATCGTCGTCACCGGCGTATCGGGCTCGGGCAAGTCGTCGCTGGTATTCGATACTTTGTATGCGGAAGGACAGCGCCGCTACGTCGAAACGTTCTCGCCTTACGCGCGGCAGTTCCTCGATCGCATGGACAAGCCGCAGGTGGATCGCATCGACGGCATCCCACCCGCGATTGCCATCGACCAGACCAACCCCGTGCGTACATCGCGCTCCACCGTGGGCACGATGACCGAGCTGAACGATCACCTCAAGCTGCTGTTCGCCCGCGGCGCGCAGCTATATTGTCGTGGATGTGGTGCGCAGGTACGTCGTGACACCGCCGATAGCATTCACGCTGACGTCAGCGCCCAGCTCGCCGCGCTCGGCAATACCGATGCGCGTTTGTTGGTGACGTTCCCGGTGCCGGTTCCGCACAACTTTACCGAAGCCGAAGTGTTGTCGTTGCTGGAGAAGCAGGGATACACGCGTATCTATGGACGTGACACCGGCTCTGCTGGTGTCGTCGCCGAACCTAAACGTGCGGCGAGTCGAAAGAAGACGGCGCCGATAGCAGACGCCCCTGCCGTGCTCGAAGTCGTGCAGGATCGCCTGCGTTTCGATGTGGAGGATCGTTCACGCTTCGTCGAGGCGATTGAAGCAGCGCTGCGTGTAGGCCAGGGTAGAGTCAATGTGCGGTTGGCAGGCGAGGCAAGCGATCGCGTTGCCGACTCGGCGACCGATGCGACAACGTATGGCGCGCGCTCACTCGCTGGCACGGACACCGTGTGGCGCTTCTCCTCCGATCTGCATTGCGCCCATTGCGACATTCATTACCAGGAACCGGGCCCCAGCCTGTTCTCGTTCAATTCGCCGCTGGGCGCCTGCGAGAAATGCAAAGGCTTCGGCCGCACCATCGGCATCAATTTCGGGCTCATCGTTCCGGATGAATCCAAGACGCTCAAAGGCGGCGCGGTGCGGCCTTGGCAGACCGAATCCTATCGCGAGTGCCAGGACGATCTAGTCAGGTTCGCGCGCAAGCGCGGTATTCCGCTGGATGTGCCATGGCGCTCGCTCACCGACGATCAGCGGCAGTGGGTGCTCGAAGGCGAAGGCTCGTGGGAAGACAAGCTGTGGTACGGCGTGCGGCGATTCTTCGCGTGGCTGGAAACCAAAGCCTACAAGATGCACATCCGCGTACTTCTGTCGAAGTATCGCGCTTACACGCTCTGCGATGTGTGCGATGGAGCGCGGCTCAAGACCGACGCATTGCTCTGGCGTCTCGGCAATGCGGCCGATGCCGGCACTGCCTTGGGCAATAGCGAGCGCTTCATTCCGAAAGGCGTTCCCTGGTCGCCTGCACTCGCGCAGTCCCTGCCTGGCGTCAGTCTGCATGAGCTGATGTTGCTGCCGTTGGATCGATGCGCACGCTTTTTCGAGCAGCTCACCTTGCCGGCGCCGTTCGACCAGGCCGCCGACCTGGTACTGCGTGAAATTCGCAGTCGGTTGCGTTACCTGCAGGATGTCGGGCTCGGCTATCTCACGCTCGACCGGCAGTCACGCACGTTGTCCGGCGGCGAAGTGCAGCGGATCAATCTCACCACCGCGCTCGGCACGTCGCTGGTGAACACGCTCTTCGTGCTGGACGAGCCATCCATCGGCCTGCATCCGCGTGACATGGGTCGCATCATCGAAGTGATGCAGCGGCTGCGCGATGCCGGCAATTCGCTGGTCGTTGTCGAACACGACCCGCAGGTGATGCAGGCAGCGAATCGCATCCTGGACATCGGTCCCGGCCCCGGCGATCGCGGCGGCGAAATCGTGTTCTACGATACGCCGGACAAGCTTGCCGACGCGACGCAGTCGTTGACATCGCAATACCTTACCGGCGCCAAGCGGGTGTCGGCTATCAAGTCGACACGCGAACCAGCCAAGCACTTTCTGCAAGTAAGCGGCGCGCGCGAACACAATCTCAAGCACATCGACGTGGCGATTCCGCTGAATCGCCTGGCTTGCATCGCCGGTGTTTCCGGTTCCGGCAAGTCGAGCCTGGTGCAGGACATTCTCTATCCGTCGCTGCTCAAGCGCTTCGGCAAGCCCACCGAATCGGCAGGCGCG
Source organism: Steroidobacteraceae bacterium (assembly GCA_040509875.1). Taxonomy (GTDB): domain Bacteria; phylum Pseudomonadota; class Gammaproteobacteria; order Steroidobacterales; family Steroidobacteraceae; genus Steroidobacter. The sequence continues at coordinate 18,557 of JBEVKB010000127.1, forward strand.
CACGATGCAGTGACCGGCGCGGAGTTACTCAGTGGCGTGGTGCTGGTGGATCAATCGCCGATCGGCCGCACGACGCGATCCAATCCTGCGAGTTACGTAGGCGCGTTCGATGCGATCCGGAAGTTATTCGCCGATGCGCCGGTGTCGAAAGAGCGCGGCTACACCGCCGGTACATTCAGTTTCAATTCCGGCAACGGCCGCTGCCCCGCCTGCGGCGGCAATGGTTTCGAACACGTGGAGATGCAGTTCCTGTCCGACGTGTACCTGCGCTGTCCGGACTGCAATGGCCGGCGCTATCGCAGTGAAGTGCTGGAAGTGACTTTGTCGCCCGATGGTAGTACGCCGCTGAGCATTGCCGATGTTCTGGATATGACGGTCGCTGCAGCCGTCCGGTATTTTGCGAAGGAGCCCGCGGTTCTTTCTACGTTGCAGCCGCTCGTCGAAGTCGGTCTCGATTATCTCAAGCTGGGCCAGCCGGTGCCGACATTGTCCGGCGGCGAAGCGCAGCGCCTGAAGCTCGCAGGATTTCTCGTTGGCGCGGGAGCGACGGACAATCAGCCTGATTCCGCCACTCCGGGCGGAACGCTGTACCTGTTCGACGAGCCGACGACAGGCCTGCACTTCGACGACATCGCAAAGTTGCTGCGCGCATTCGATCGTCTCGTCAAAGCAGGCAATTCGCTGCTCGTGATCGAGCACAATCTCGACGTGCTGCGCGCCGCCGACTGGATCATCGATCTCGGGCCGGAAGGTGGCGAGGCGGGCGGCGAAATCGTCTGCGCCGGAACGCCGGCGCAAGTCATGCTTTGCGATGCTTCGCATACCGGCAAGGCGTTGCGTGACTACGAGCAGTCTTCATCGAACTGGCAACTCGCGGCCAGCGCGAATAAATCGTTGCCGGCCGTCAAGGTCCAGCAGCAGGATGAGTCCATCCGCATCCACGGCGCCCGCGAGCACAACCTCAAGAACATCGACGTGGTGATTCCGCGCAACCAGTTCACGGTAGTGACTGGCGTGTCCGGCTCGGGTAAGTCCACGCTGGCGTTCGACATCGTGTTCGGCGAAGGACAACGGCGTTACCTGGAATCCCTCAACGCGTACGCGCGGCAATTCGTGCAGCCGTCATCGCGACCGGACGTCGATGCCATCTTCGGCATTCCGCCCACGGTCGCCATCGAACAGCGAACCAGTCGCGGCGGACGCAAGAGCACTGTCGCGACGCTTACCGAGATTTATCATTTCCTGCGCCTGCTGTACGTCAAGCTCGGCACGCAATATTGCCCGACCTGCAACGTGCCCATCGAGCCGCAGAGTTTCGATACGATTGCGGCGCGCCTGATGAAGGACTTTCGCGGCAAGTCGATCACGTTGCTTGCGCCACTGGTGGTCGCTCGCAAAGGGTTCTACACGGACCTCGCAGCCTGGGCAGCGAAGAAAGGTTACGAGCATCTGCGTGTCGACGGCGAACTGTTGCCGACCCAGAAATGGCCACGGCTGGATCGATTCAAGGAACACACGCTCGAGTTGCCGGTTGCGACGCTGTCGATTACTCCGGCTGGCGAAACGGCACTGCGCGCGGCGCTGACCGGCGCGTTGGAATTCGGCAAAGGCGTTCTGCATGTCGTCGAAGCCTCGCCTGCCAATGGCAAGAAAGCTGCGAGATCGCAGCCCGTAGCGCAGACGCAGATTTTTTCGACGCGACGCGCGTGCCCCTCGTGCGGCAACGGCTTCGCCGAATTGGATCCGCGATTGTTTTCGTTCAATTCTCGGCACGGCTGGTGCGTGGACTGCTTCGGCACCGGCGTGACCATGCAGGGCTTCGATGCCGAGCAGAGCGGCGAGGAGACTGTCTGGAACGAGTGGTACGAGGATGAAGCGCACGTCTGCGAATCGTGCGACGGCCAGCGGCTGAATCCCGTGGCGCTCAACGTCAGGTTTCGCGACGACTCGATCGCCACGGTCACGTCGCAGTCGGTCGGCGCCATGCGCACCATGTTCGCCAAGCTCAAACTGCGGGGCCGGGAACAAGATATCGCGCGCGACCTGCTCAGCGAGATCAATTCGCGCCTGGCCTTCCTCGAAGACGTGGGCCTGGGCTATCTCGCGCTCGACCGTTCGGCGCCGACGTTGTCGGGTGGCGAGGCGCAACGCATCCGATTAGCGGCGCAGTTGGGCTCGAACCTGCAAGGCGTCTGCTACATCCTCGATGAGCCGACTATCGGCCTGCATCCGCGCGACAACGAAGTGCTGCTCGATACGCTTCAACAACTGGCGCGCAAAGGCAATTCGTTGCTTGTGGTCGAGCACGATGAAGACACGATCCGCCGCGCCGACTATGTGCTCGATCTCGGTCCAGGCGCGGGTACGCGCGGTGGCCATATCGTCGCCGCAGGAACGGCGGCGCAACTCGAGGCAACGCCGTCGTCCGTTACAGGTCGCCTGCTTGCCAATCCGCTGTTACATCCGTTCTCGCCGCGCCGTGCTGTTACCAGTCGACAGCCATCGCTCACGATCTGCGAGACCAGCCTGCACAACCTGCGCAAGCAATCAGTGAAGGTGCCGCTCGGAAGACTGGTAGTGATCACTGGAGTTTCCGGCTCCGGCAAATCGACAGTGGCCCGCGATGTATTGCATGACAACCTGCATGCCATCGTCAATGGCAACGGGCCGGGATCGATCAAGCGGTCGGTGCGCAAGCTCGGAAACTATGCGTGGCGCGGCTGTAGCGAGATCCGTGGCTGGGAACAGATCGGGCGCGTGCTGGAAGTGGACCAGACGCCGATCGGCAAGACGCCGCGCTCTTGTCCCGCTACCTATGTTGGTTTCTGGGACGCCATCCGGCGAGTGTTCGCTGAAACGCCCGAAGCGCGCATGCGTGGATTCGATGCCTCGCGCTTCTCGTTCAATACTTCGGGTGGCCGTTGCGAAGGATGCGAAGGCCAGGGCATGCGGCGCATCGAGATGAACTTCCTTCCCGATGTGCGCATCGTCTGTGATGTCTGTCGTGGCCGGCGCTTCAACCAGGAAACGCTGTCCATTCTCTATAAGGGCAAGAGCATCGGCGATGTGCTGATGATGAGCGTCGACGATGCCGTGGAATTCTTCAGTGCTCATCCCCGCATTCATCACGCCTTGCGCCTGCTACAGGATGTCGGGCTCGGCTACCTCACGCTGGGCCAGCAGAGCCCGACCTTGTCCGGCGGCGAAGCGCAGCGGATCAAGCTGGTGACTGAATTGTCGCGTGTTCGGGAAACTCGTGTTTTGCCTGCACCACAAAGTAAGGCCAGCGCCGCCAGAAAGTCATCGGTTGCGCCTTTGCGTGAAGCGCCTGCCGCTGCTCCGGGCACCTTGTTCCTGCTCGACGAGCCGACGGTCGGCCTGCACATGGCCGATGTCGAGAAGCTCATCCATGTGTTGCACAGATTGGTGGAGGCCGGCCATTCGGTGGTCGTCATTGAACACAACCTGGATGTCATGGCCGAAGCGGACTGGCTCATCGACCTCGGTCCCGAAGGTGGTGATGGTGGGGGCAAGGTGGTGGCCCAGGGCGTGCCCGAAGACGTCATCCGCGACCGGAAAACCTCGCACACCGCCCGTGTATTGCGGGATTTCCTGGTGGCCAGAGGGACTGAAACCCTGAAGGACGCTCGCGCAGCAAATATTTTTTGATCTTTATTGGTGCAGAAAACGGCCGGCTCGAACCGGCTGGACGGTGTCGCTGGATACACCGTCTCGATTTGACTACGGCAACGTTTTCGCGCTATTTAGTCCTTCCGAGCCCTTGACTTTCAATTCCGTCCGAGCGCCGCCGAGGTGAAATTATCACACTGACGCCGCTTCGTATGTAGCGCAATAACAACAAGTATACATATTTCGCGCAGAAAAAAGCCTGAAATTGCTACCGGTGCCAATAGACGCCCCGTTTTAGCCGGCAATTGCCTTGAAATGCACCCGTGCTGAATTAGCAACGCGCCTTTCATTGCTGAAAATACGGTTGTATGCTCGGCACCACGCTTTGGGCCCGAAGCAACTTGCATGCTTTCGGCCCCAAGAAGGGAGCGTCGCAGCCGGGTACCGGTTGGGCTTCATTCGCAATCCAATTCAAACCTCTCGCAGGAGGACATATCTAATGTCGACGAGCAATTCAGTTCAGCGAGCCGTCCGTTTAGCACTGATGACGGGTGCTGCGGCGAGCGCTGTGATCACACTGCCGGCCTGGGCGGCGGACGATACGATTTCGGAAGTCGTGGTGACCGGGTCGCGCATCGCGCAGCCCAACATGACCAGCATCAGCCCGGTGACTTCGGTTAGCGCCGAAGCACTGAAGGTGCAGGGCGTTACCCGCGTCGAAGATCTCATCAACAGCCTGCCGCAGGCGTTCGGCGATTTCGGCGGCAACCTGTCGAACGGTTCCACCGGTGCCTCTACCGTCAACCTGCGCAACCTCGGATCGCAGCGAACCCTGGTCCTGATCAACAGCCGTCGCTTGATGCCTGGCGACCCGACCCAGAACGGCGCGGCTTCGCCCGACCTCAACCAGATCCCCGCGGCACTGGTCGAACGCGTCGAAGTTCTCACCGGCGGCGCATCTGCCGTGTACGGCGCCGACGCCGTGGGTGGCGTGGTCAACTTCATCATGAACGACAAGTTCGAAGGCCTGCGCTTCGACGGTCAGTACAGCTTCTACCAGCACAAGAACGACAGCGACATCGGCAAGCTGGTCCGCAGCCGTAATTTCTCCGTGCCGGACAGCAACGTGACTGACGGCTACGGCCGCGACATGAGCTTCATCGCCGGTATCAACACGCCGGACGGCAAGGGTAATGCCACCGCGTATATCAGCTATCTCGAGCTGGATCCGATCACGCAGGACCAGCGCGATTTCAGCGCCTGCGCACTGGGATCGTCGGCTGCGGGTGGCACTGGCAGCGCATTCACTTGCGGTGGCTCGGGCACTCCCGCGATCACTCGTTTCCTTCCTCAGGCCGGTGGCGATTTCACGATCGGCGCAGGCAACGCGTTGCGACCGTTCACTTCTGCCGATCAGTACAATTTCGCCCCATCGAACTATTACCAGCGTCCCGACGAGCGCAAGAGCGCGGGTGTGTTCGCGCACTACGACTTCAGCGAGAAGGCGAGCGTCTACACCGAGTTCATGTTCATGGACGATCGCACGCTTGCACAGATCGCGCCCAGCGGCGCCTTCCTCGGCGGCGGTCCCGGCGCTCCGCCGTTCTTCGGCAACAACGCCATCAATTGCAATAACCCGTTCCTGTCGCCTTCGATGGTCACGACGTTCTGCGGCGGCAACGTCAATGCACCCGATGTGTTCATCAACATCGGCAAGCGCAACGTGGAAGGCGGCAATCGTATCGACGACCTGCGTCATACCTCCTACCGCGGCGTGCTCGGCGTGAAGGGCGACTTCGCGGATGGCTGGAATTACGACGTGTACGGCCTGTACGGCACTTCGCTGCTCTCCGAGAATTATCAGAATGACTTCTCGCGTACGCGTCTTGCCAAGGCATTGAATGCAGTCACTCCCGCTGGCGGCGGCTCGCCGGTATGTCGTGTCAACGCCGATGCCGACCTGTCGAACGACGATCCGGCCTGCGTGCCTTACAACATCTATCAGCTCGGCGGTGTAACGCCTCAGGCGCTCGCTTATCTGCAGGTGCCGGGCCTCACCTCCGGTTCGACGACGGAAACGATCGTCAGCGGCTCGATCTCGGGCGACCTGGGTGCTTATGGCCTGAAGTTCCCGACGGCCACCGATGGCATCGCCATCGCGTTCGGCGCGGAATACCGCTCGGAGGAATCCGAGCTGAAGGCCGACTCTGCGTTCCAGACCAACGACCTGGCTGGCCAGGGCGCACCCACGCTCAACACCACCGGCTCGTTCGATGTGAAGGAACTGTTCACCGAAGTCCGAGTGCCCATCCTGCAGGACAAGCCGTTCGCGAAGACCATGTCGTTCGAAGCCGGCTATCGCTTCTCCGACTACAACCTGGGCTTCGATACGGACAGCTACAAGCTGGGCCTGGATTGGGCGCCTATCGATGACATCCGCCTGCGCGGTAGCTATCAGCGTGCGGTTCGCTCGCCGAACATCCAAGAGTTGTTCCTGCAACAGCGTGTGCAGCTCGACGGTGCTACCGATCCTTGCGCAAGTGATGGCGTCGACGCGCCTGAGCGGTCGGCGGCCGAGTGCGCGCGTACCGGTGTAACAGCAGCTCAGTACGGCAACATCCTTGCCAATCCGGCGGGGCAATACAACGGCCTGGTCGGTGGTAACGCCGACCTCGATCCGGAAGTGTCGGACACTTACTCCTTCGGCTTCGTGTTGACGCCTGCGTTCCTCGAGAACTTCACCGTTGCCGTGGACTACTACGACATCAAGGTGGAGAAGATCATCGATTCCCTGGGCGCCGACTTCGCGTTGGGCCAGTGTCTGGACACCGGCGACTCGTTCTACTGCGGTCTGGTGAATCGCTCGCCGGGCAACGGTTCGCTGTGGCTTGGCGATGGCGGATTCGTCACCGATCCGATCATCAACAAGGGTTCGTTGCAGACCAAGGGCGTCGATGCCGAAGTGAACTATCGCTTCGAAATGGGCGGTCTCGGCCAGATGGCGTTGAACCTGATCGGCACCTACACGGACGAGTACCTGACCGAGCCACTGCCCGGCACGCCTAAGTACGATTGCGCCGGTCTGTACGGCACGGTCTGCTTGCAGCCGATTCCGGATTGGCGCCACAAGTTGCGCGCGTCGTGGACCAGCCCATGGAATGTGGACCTGTCCCTGACCTGGCGCTACATCGCCGAAGTCGACATCGACGCGAGCAGCTCCGATCCGTCACTCAGCGGTGCGATCCGGCGTTCGGATGCGAAGCTGGGTTCGCGCAGCTACTTCGACCTGGCCGGGTCGTACACCTGGAATGGCGTAACCGGTCGTCTTGGCGTGAACAACGTCCTCGACAAGGATCCGCCGCTGGTTGGACAGCAGAGCATTCCGTCGGTCGTGGGTAACGGCAACACGTTCCCCCAGGTCTACGATGCACTGGGTCGTTATGTGTTCGTCGGTCTGACCGCCGACTTCTGATCGAAGTCGTCGAGTTCAGTCTCAAGAGACGGCGGGCTTCGGCCCGCCGTTTTTTTTGGTGTCGCAAGTGCGCTATAAGTGCGTCGTCCCAAGCTTGTCGTGGAGCTGCTTGTGAGTATCGACCCCCGCGAAATTTCGACTGTGGACGCTGGGAATCGGCAGCCGGAACTGCAACGTCTCGTTTCTGAAGCGCAGCGCGCGACCAATGAAGGACAGTTGGCGCAGGCCGCTGCTTTGATTCGCCGGGCGCAGGAACTGGCCCCGCATCATCCCGCCGTGCTCACGCTGAGCGGCATGCATGCGCTACGCTCAGGTGATTTTTTCAGTGCTCGCCGGATGCTGGAGCTCGCTGCCGCTGCAGACGAAGCCAGTCCGATGGCATGGCTCAACCTTGCAATGGCGCTTCGCGCCAGTCGCGATAGCGATGCCGAACTGGCAGCGCTCGAACGCGCCTTGCGTCTCGACCCCTATTTCGTTCTGGCCCTGCTGCAGAAAGCTACTTTGCTCGAGCGCAACGGCAAGGAGCGCGAAGCGGCGAAGTTCTATCACGCGTTTCTCGCCAACCTTCCCCCGTCAGCTCAGTCGTCACCGTCCTGGAAAGAAGCTGTGCTTCGCGCCGAGCATGCTGTCGCTGCGCATTCCGCAAAGCTGGAGCAGTTTCTCGCCGAATCGCTGGCGAAAGTTCGCTCGCAATATTCCAGCAATGAGTTGAAACGCGGCAACGAGTGCGTGGACGTGCTCACCGGCGTCAAGCGTGTCTATGTCCAGCAGCCCACCTTCATGCACTTCCCGGGGTTGCCGGCCATCCAGTTCTATCCTCGCGAACAGTTCGAATGGTTGACTGCGCTGGAGGAAGCGACGGCGGCGATTCAGCAGGAGCTGCTGGGTTTGTTCGCCGACAGCAGCGCCGCTTTCGTGCCTTATATAGAGAAGCCCGATGGCACGCCCTTGAATCAGTGGCAGGAGTTGAATCGCTCGCTGCAATGGAGCGCGCTGTTCTTATGGCGCGCGGGCGAGCCGGTGACAGACAACTTGCAACGTTGTCCCGAGACCGCCGCCATTCTCGCGAAAATGCCGATGGCCGATGTCGATGGCCACGCACCTACGGCGTTCTTCTCGATCCTCAAGCCGCGGACGCGTATCCCACCGCATACGGGAGTCAGCAATACGCGGTTGGTCGTGCACCTGCCTTTATTCGTGCCCGCCGGCTGCGGCTTTCGCGTCGGGTCGGAAACGCGCGAATGGCGGCCCGGCCATGCCTGGGTGTTCGACGACACGATCGAACATGAAGCCTGGAACGACAGTGCCGAGCCGCGTGCGATCCTGATTTTCGATATCTGGAATCCGTACCTGTCCGAGCCGGAGCGGGCCATCGTGCGTGAAGCCACTCGTGCGGTTGCCGAATTCAATCAAGGAGCATCGCCGTTTTCCGGCGCATTGTGATCCTGGCGTCAGTGAAGTCGTATTGGTGGGCCGCGCTGTTGGCGGCGAGTCTGTCGTCGACCTTGCATGCGCAGCAAGTCAGCGGACAGACATTCGATTTCGATGGCCAACCGCGAACGTTGGTGACATTCGTACCGAACGACGCGCCCGCTTCGCAGAGCCGGCCGTTGCTCGTGCTGCTGCACGGTTCGATGGGCACCGGCGCATCGATGATTGCGATGTGGCGTGTCGCAGCCGAGAAATCCGGCATCGTGCTGGTTGCGCCCAATGCATTGGATGCACGCGCCTGGCAATTACAGTCCGACGGGCCGCGGTTCATTCGTGCAGCGATCGGACTCGTGGCAACGCGCCATGCGGTCGATGCGTCGCGAATTTATCTATTCGGATATTCCGGCGGCGCCGTGTACGCACTGACACTGTCCATGCTGGAGTCGCAGCTGTTCGCCGCGACGGCGACGTATGCCGGGGCGTGGGCGTCGGCAGCCGAATTTCGTGCGATCGGACTGGCCGCGCGTAAAATTCCTGTCGTCCTGTTCATCGGCGATAATGATGTCTACTTTCCGTTGAACGATGCCCGCAGGACGAAGCGCGCGTTACGCAGCATGGGCCATGAAGTCGATGTTCACGTCCTGACTGGATACGGCCACGGCTATGCCAAGGTCGCCGACACGGTCAATGCAGACGCGACGGAATTTTTCCTGCGTCATCGGCTCGAAGCAGCTGTGCCTGGCAGCGAGCCAGCGCCGGGATCACAGAGGTAGGATCGCATGAGACTTCAATCGGAATCGGCCCGGCGAACAGGGGCTACACGCGCGCCGTTATGGGTAATGGTCGCAACGATGTCTTGGAGCGGCGCGGGCTGGTCGGCGGCGCCCGTCGTGCGCATGGAAGAAATACTCGCGTGTTCCGCGATGACCGACGATGCCCAACGCCTCGCTTGCTACGACGAGCACGTCAAGCCGTTGTCACAAGCAGCGACGCTACCGGTGCCCGCGCCGGCGGATAATTTCGGCGTCGCAGGCAGCGAATTGGCGCGGCGACAGGCGGAAGAAAAAAAGAAAGTGCAGCAGCCGGTCGAGCCGCTCGTGGCGACCGTCAAGGAGCTGTCCTCGGCAAGCAGCGGTGAACTCATTTTCACCCTGTCCAACGACCAGGTCTGGCGACAGAAAAAGGCCGGGCCTTATTTTCCAGTCAAGGTAGGCGACCCCGTGCGCATCGAGGCGGGGTTGCTGGGCTCGTATAGATTGGCGCTGCCGTCCGGGCGCGCCTCGCAGGTGACACGCGTTCGTTGAAGGATCGGTTCAGCGGCGCTGACCCGGTACGGCATCGAACGCGATAGTCGTACGCGTCTGGTCGCCATGAATCGGCGTCGTGCCGTGCCACATATAAGAAGGGAATAGCACCAATCGGCCCGGAAGCGGTTGCACGACGCCTTCCGCGGTCGCGCCCGGCACGGGGTAGCGAGTCTCGCCGAACTTGAGCCAGCCGGATTTCAGAGACTCATCGCGGGTCTCCTCCGGCACGGCCACGTAATAGGCAGAGCTGAGCCAACCCTGCGGATGCACATGATTCACGTGAAAGCCCTCGCGACGCAGTTGCACCGACCAAGCACTGAACAGTGACGCGACACCCGCGTTGCGTGCCGATAAGGGATGAGCCGCGTCGCTACCCAGGTGCGAACAATAATCTTCGATCGGCAGTGTGAACGCCTGCAGCAAGGCGCGAATGGCGGGATCGTCGTCCATGAGCAGATTGCGTGTCGTCTGGCTGCCATTGCGCAGGCTCTGGTCCAGCGGATGCGTATTGAATCGATGCCTCTGGTGGAGCGCAGCGAGCGCCGCGTTATTGAGTTCCGCCATCGAGCCCCAGCCCGGTGGCGATTCCAGATCGTATGAGCGCACCAGTCGATCATAGTCGTACAAGTGCTGGTACAACGGATCTGCGAGCAGTCGCGCGGCGACAGCTTCGTGGGCGATCCAGCCCTGTTGCTGGGGAAAGAGTTGCCGCTGCCTGCGAATGAAGGGCACCGCATCGCGAATGCGGCCGCGTGCCATCAGGATGGTGACCAGCGTATCGGTATATGCGCTGTCATCGGGTTGCGCAGTGACCGCTGCGAGCGCCTCGATCTCAGCCTCATTGAGACGGTTCTCATCCAGCAGGACTTCGGCCAGCGCCCCTCGCGTTGTTGGCGATCCGCCCGAGAGAGTGGCTTCGTCGCGCAGCAGCGCCTCTGCCCCCGCAAGATCCCCAGCCCGACGCAACACGCGCGCCAGCAGAACCTGTATCTGCGATTTGCCGCGATGAGCAGCGGCCGCCGCGACGATGCCACGGGCAAAGTCGGGATCGCCACGCATGAACCGCAGGCGAGCCAGATTGACCTGCGCGTCGCCATGCAGTGGTTGCAGATCGACGGCGCGGGCGAAAGCCGCCTCGGCTTCATCGATCCGATACAGTTGCAGCAGGGCGTTGCCGCGATTGAATGCGAGTTCGAAGCCATCGACGCCGAGCGCCTGGGCGCGAGCCAGCGTCGCGAGCGCTTCTTCTGCGCGATCCATCCTGGCCAATACGGAGCCGAGATTGTGATGTGCGGCGCCATCGTTTGGCGCCAGGGCAATCGCGCGCTGGTAAGCCGCTTCGGCATCGGTGAGCAGTTGCTGATCGCGCAAGGTCATGGCCAATGTAGACCACGCGTGTGGATCCTGGGGCGCCAGTGCGACCAGCTTGCGCGCTTGGGCTTCTGCTTCCGTGTGCCGGCTCAAATCGTTCAGCGAGCGGGCGAGGCCGAGCAGGGCGCCGCGGTGACGTTGATCGATGCCCAACGCCTCACGATAAATCCCCACCGCATCGGTCAGCCGTCCCGAGCGCCGTAACAGGTTGCCGAAGTTGACGCGGAATTCAGCGTTACGCGGCTCCAGGGCAAGGCTCTGTCGCATCAGCTGTTCGCCGCCGGCGAGGTCTCCCGCGTCCTTGCGTACCAAGCCAAGCAGATGGATGGCCGCAGCGTTGCGCGGCAACTTCAACAGAATATTGCGGCACGCGGTTTCCGCGACCTGAAGCTCGCCTGCTCGCAACGCCGAGGTTGCGCGCGCGAATTCAGATTGCAGTTGAGCTTGTTCGGAAGTCACAGGCCGTTATCGCGGGAGCAGGGCCAGTGGGATCAACGGCGCACGAACGCAGGATGATCCACGCGCGCGCCGGCACCGATATGCAGTCGCTTTGCCGTCCCGGCTTTGAGTTCGATCACGCCCAGCACCGGCCCTTTGGATTCGATGGTCTTCAGCGACTGCGGGGTGGTGCTTTCCGCCACGTTGACCACGAGGCCATCGGCCGCGACGAACACCATGTCCAGCGACAGGATGGTGTTCTTCATCCACATGGCGATGGGTTGCGCGCCGGGAAATACGAACAGCATGCCCGCATCGTCGGCGAGTTCGTTGACGTGCATCAGGCCGAGCTGCCGGTGCTGTTCGTCATCGGCCACCCACACGTTGAATGGGTGCACGCGCGCGTCGGGCGTGGCAATGGTGAGCTTGTCCTTGGGGAAGATGCCGTCCAGCCGTCGCGCGTCGGCGTTGTCGGCTGCCAGGGTGCAGGGAAGGACCAGGCACAAGCTCAAGAACAGTAGTAGCTGACGCAATTTCATCCTCGTGCGAAGCATGCAAAAGCTGGATCAGCGACTGGCGGTCGCCGTCTGCGGTTCGGCAGCAGCTTCGATATCGAAATCGACGCGGCTCGCAAAATCGAACCGCGAGACAAGGATAACGCCTTCGCCGCGAACGGCGCGCGCCGGCTCGGTACAAAAGCCACGGGCGACCAGGCGATATGAGCGCGAGCGATGCGGGATGCCCACCAGCGGCTCCTGCGTCACCCGGTCCAGGGTGCACTTGTCGTCGCCTTGCGTGCTGTAGAACTGGCCGGTGCCCTCGCGGATCACCGTCAGGTTGACGCCCAGCGTCTGGGCCGACTGTCCTTCACGCAACCCGGCGATGCCGAATACCAGCACCAGCCGCTCCTTGTCGTTCATTGTTGTGCCGGCGAAGCGAACCCGAATGCCTCCGTCGGTGGGGCGGACCGCGCCGGAACAGTCCGTTTCGTTTCCCCATGCGAGTTCGGTCTTCACGGCGCCCGACAAGCGGGCCTTGAGGAAGCCATTGCCTCCAGGCAGACACTGAGTAGTAGCGCTCATTTGCGCTGCCGATTGCGCCTGAGCCGAGACATTGCAGGCTATGATGTTGAAAAGTGCGCTGAGCAGCGCGCCTCGAACCAGTAGCGACGCGGTGGAGATGCAACGATGCCAGCGAGCCACAGGGACAGCGGCCCCGGTTATACCGAGGTCGACACGACAGGAGTCGTACAACCGGTGCCGGACATCGAGTTGGAAATTGATCATTCGCAGCAGGCAACAACAGACCCAGGCGAGGCGTTGCTCACAATGCCGAACCAGCGTCGCGCAGGCAAGCGGCGCTCGAGGCGAGCCACGTCGACTTCGGCAGGCGTCACTGCCGAGGTGGCGCTGCCCGGCCTCGATAACATTCTGCGGAATACGAGAAAAACTGACATGCAAGAAGAAAGAGCCGCCAAAGCTCGGATCCCCGGTCGCCCCCGCAAGCCGAGCGAAGCCAAGCAGGCATTGTCCAAGCGCTATGTGAGTCGCCTGACGCGTAATACGCTGGCAGTGATCATGGCCGGAGGCCGCGGCGCCCGCCTGCAGCACCTGACCGATTCGCGCTGCAAGCCGGCTACGCCCTTCGGCGGAAAGTTCCGCATCATCGACTTCGTCCTGTCGAACTGCGTCAATTCCGGTATCCGTCGGGTATCGGTGCTCACCCAGTACAAGGCCCATTCGCTGATCCAGCACATCCAGCGCGGCTGGGGTTACCTGCGCGGGGAGTTCGGCGAATTCGTCGAGATCATCCCGGCGCAGCAGCAGCTCGGGGAGATGTGGTATCGCGGTACGGCCGATTCGCTCTACCAGAACCTGCAGATCATCAAGCTGCATCATCCGCGGCACGTACTCGTGCTGGCCGGCGACCACATCTACAAAATGGATTACGGCCCGATGCTGGCCGAGCACGTGGAGAAGAAGGCCGACATCACCGTCGGTGTCGTCGAAGTGCCCCGCGACCAAGCCACCGGCTTCGGCGTGATGAGCGTCGACGAAAACTATCGCATCACCAAGTTTTCCGAGAAGCCGAGCGATCCGGAAGGCATTCCCGGCAACGAAGGTTTCGCGCTCGGTTCCATGGGTATCTACGTGTTCAAGGCCAGCCTGCTGTACCGGCTGCTCGAAGAACACGCCAAGCGCCCCGACACCTCGCACGACTTCGGCCGCAACATCATTCCCGAGGCGCTGACCAAGCTCAAAGTGCTGGCCTATCCGTTCAAGGATACGCACACCCGCGTGCAGCAGTACTGGCGCGACGTCGGCACGGTCGATGCGTTCTACGAAGCCAACATGGAACTGGTCCATGTGAATCCCGAACTGAACATCTACGACGAATCGTGGCCCATCTGGACCTACCAACGGCAGTATCCGCCTGCGAAGTTCGTGCTCGACGATGTCGGCCGGCGCGGTGTGGCGGTGAATTCGATGGTGTCCGGCGGCTGCATCATTTCCGGCGCCGAGGTGAACCAGTCGCTGATGTTCTCCAACGTGCGGGTGGATGAGCGCAGCTACATCGAGCGTTCGCTGCTGTTCCCGGATGCGAAGATCGGCGCGGGGTGCATCATCAAGCGGGCGATTATCGATACGGGCGGCGTGGTGCCGCCGGGCACGCATATCGGCGTCAATCCGGCCGATGACGCGAGACGCTTCTATATGAGCGAGGGCGGCGTCGCGCTCGTCACCCGGGACATGCTGGCGAAGTTGCCGGGGCACGTCTAAGCTGCGACCGGCGCCCGTTACGTGGGCGCCGGTTCGGCTCGTTTCCGGGAAGACTCAATTGAACAAACGATTCGGCAATGCCTTGGCGCCAGGACTGCTTCTGGCTGCGTTGTTCCTGCTATCGGGCTGCAGCGCTTTTCGGCCCAACGTCGAACCGCTGCGGCTCATGATCATCAATGTCGGCATGACCTCCGGCGACGTCTTCAGCCAGCAGTTCCTGGTGCGCCTGCACGTGCAGAATCCCAACGATCGCGAAGTCGCCATCAAGGGCATCGACTATGAGCTGTTCCTGCAGGGCGACAGCTTCGCCAAAGGTGTGACCAACAAAGCATTCAAGCTTCCGGCGCTGGGGGAAACGGAATTCGACATGACCGTGCGCACCAACTTCATGAGCAGCATCGGCCGCCTGATGTCGCGGCTCAATGGCGCGAAGAAGGTGGAATACACCATCGAAGGCACGGTCTTCACCGACATCACCATGATGAAGAAAATCCCGTTCCGCGAATCGGGCGCGGTGGATTTGACGATCATGCGGTGAGGGTCGATTAACCGATCAGCTGCTCATAGAGCTTTTCATACTCCCGTCCCTGCGCTTCCCACGAGAAATCCTGCGCCATCCCGTTCATCATCATCTGGTGCCAGGTATCGCGATCCTTGTACAGGTCGAGCGCCGTCTGCAGCGCCCAGCGGATGCCTTGCACGTCGAAGTTGTTGAACACGATGCCCGTGCCGGTGCGCGCCTGTCCGTCCCACATCTGCACTGAGTCGGCGAGGCCGCCGGTGCGCCTCACCACCGGCACCGTGCCGTATTTAAGGCTGTACATCTGGTTGAGGCCGCAGGGTTCGTACATCGACGGCATCAGGAAAATGTCGCTCGCCGCTTCGATGAGATGCGCGATCTCATCGCTGTAGCCGCGAGTGAACGACACCCGATCCGGAAAGCGCTGCTGCAGCAGCCTGAAGAAGTCCTCGTAGCGCGCATCGCCGCTTCCCAGGACGGCGAGGGACAGGTTCCGCGTGATCAGGAACTCCGGCAGCACATCGAACAGCAGGTCGAAACCTTTCTGCGATGTCATGCGCGAGACGATGCCTACCAGCGCACGATCGTCCTGCCGCTGCAGATTGAACCAGTCGAGCAACGCATGCTTCGTCGCCGCCTTACCGCTGAGGTCGGTGGGGCTGAAGCGGTGCTTGAGATAGCGATCGGTGGCCGGATTCCATTCGTTGTAGTCGACGCCATTGAGGATGCCGACGATGCCGTCGGTGCGTGCGCGCAGCACATCGACGAGGCCGTGAGCGCCCTCGGGTGTGCGAATTTCCTGGGCATACGTCGGACTCACCGTCGTCACGCGATCGGCGAGGCGGATGCCTTCGCGCAGCCAGTTGAAATGACCGCTGGTGCTGACTTCGGGAGACAGCAGCGAATACATGTTGCCGCCGACATCGTAGGTGGTGCTCGCCGCGAAATCGCCCTGGTAGCCGATATTGTGAATCGACATCACCGTGCGGCTGTGTTCGAACAGTCGGTCCCACGCATACAGCGATTTCAGCAATGCCGGCAACAGCGCCGTGTGCCAGTCGTTGCAATGGACGATCTGCGGCGCGAACGCCATGCGCTGGCACGATTCGAGTACCGCGCGCTGCAGGACCAGGAAGCGCAAGTGTTCGTCGGGGCCCTGCGTGTAAAAACTGGCGCGATCGAACACCGCCGGACAATGCACGAGGTACACCGGCACCTTCGTGTTAGGCAACGTCCCCTGCAGCAGCGAGAACCAGTACGTGTGCGGCCCCAGCCGCAGTTCGACATTCTGGACCGTGTCGACAGCCACCGCGTGAACCGCCGCCATGCCGATGCTCGAATACAGCGGCATGAACAGTCGCAGGTCGTGTCCCTGCGCATGCAGATATTGAGGCAGCGCGCTGGCGACATCGGCAAGGCCGCCTGTCTTCGCGAGTGGGGCAATTTCGGAAGACACGAAACAGATTCGCATTGGCATTCAACTCACAACAAGATGAGCGCACGCGCTCAGGAAAGACATCATCGTGAACTCATGTGACGGTGTATCGGTTGCGCCCGTTCGTGAAATGGCGCGATCGAAGGAACTTCAAGTCTTCTCTTCCGTGCCCTTGGCGGCCGGGGCCGGGGTCTCGCGCGGCGGGCTGAAAGCTGCGAGCATCGTCTCCTGCATGCGTGTCCAGACCTCGAGGTTCTGGCGCGTCAGTTCCGACATCGTGCTCAACGGCGCGCTGGAGATCATTCGCGACAACTGCGTCTGCACCACTTCCTGCTGGCGCATGAACGTCTCGACGCTCTTCTCCAGGTAGGAGCTGAAGAAGCCCTGCAACGAATTACCATAGAAGCGGATCAGCGACTCGAGCAATTGCGTGGAGAGGATGGGACGGCCGAATTGTTCCTGGTCGGCGATCACCTGCAGCAGGATCAGGCGCGTGATGTCTTCGTTGGTCTTGTCCTCGACCACCTTGATGCGAACCCCTGCGATCACCAGCTTGCGGATATCGTCGAGAGTGATATGGCGGCTCTGCGAGGCGTCGTAGAGGCGGCGGTTCGCGTACTTCTTGATCAGGCGTTCTTCGCTCATGCTCAGCCTCGGTGCTGTTTAAGGGAGAATGCGTGACAGCGACGTCGACGCGCGCCAGCCGGGCGGTGGGATACTCTAGCGATGCTGATTTGGCACTGCAACAGACTGGGTGACTGAATGGAGGATTCCGTGGAAAACCACGCCGGCTGGGCGCAGCAGTGGATTGAACAACAGCGGGCATTGCTGGAGCTGGCGGCGCAAACCGGCTCCTCCAAGGCCGAAGGGGGTTTCGAACAGGTCAACGAGCTGCGCCAGCAGTGGAGCGAACTAGGTAAGACTTACCTGGACGGCCTGATGCAGATGGCGCAGAGCGCGAATTCAGCCGCTGCCGACGCGCCAGGGGCGGGGCCTCGATCCTCTGCCCAACCAGGGGTGGAAGTGTTCGAGGCCTGGAAGGCTGCCTGGTCCAATTCGCTCGTCCAGGCTGCTGCGCCCGGTGGCTGGTCGGAACTCCTCACCAGCACGCCACCGCTGGGCCTGTTCCGCGAACAGATCGAAGCGTGGCGGGCAGTGGCCGCGGCGCGAGGCGATGTCGAACGATTGGAGCAGGAGCTGGCTGCCGTGTTGCGCCGGGTCCAGTCGGATGCATTGACGTTACTCGCGGAGCAAGTCAAGGCGCGCGCCGCGACCGCTCAACCGGTACAAGGCTTTCGCGACTTCTACAATCTATGGGTGGAATGCAGCGAGCAGGTATTCAGTATCGTCGCGCACAGCTCCGCTTATTGTCATCTGCAAGGTGAACTGGGCAACGCATCCATGCGCCTGCGGGCCCGCGTGCAAAAGGTGATCGAACAGGGACTGCGGCAGTTCGACCTGCCCACGCGTTCGGAAATCAATTCGCTCCACCAGCAAGTGCGATTGCTCAAGCAACGGCTGGCCGTTCTGGAAGGCGAATCCACCGCACGCACGATCGAGACGGCGCCGGCTCGCAAAGCGAGGAAGCGTTCACGATGAAAACGCCGGAGTCCGCAGTGGAGCAACTGTCGCGTGAGATGGGCGAGTTCAATCAACGCGTGCTCAAGGGCCTGACCGCGCTTGCGCAAACGGGCGACATACGTATCGGCAGTGCCGAAAAAGATGCGGTCTACAGCGAAGATAAACTGGTGCTGTACCGCTACCGGCCGCTGGCCGAGGTACCGGAAAAACAGCGCATCCGCACGCCGCTGGTGATCTGTTACGCGCTGGTGAATCGTCCCTACATGATGGACCTGCAGCCCGATCGCTCGCTGATCCGCGGCCTGTTGCAGCGGGGCCTGGATGTTTATCTCATCGACTGGGGCTATCCCGATGGCGCGGATCGGTTTCTCGGCATCGACGATTACGTGCTGGGCTACCTGCCGCATTGCCTGGATCATGTGGCGCGGGCCAGCGGCTCGCCGCAGGTCAATCTACTCGGCGTCTGCCAGGGCGGCACGCTCAGCCTGTGCTACGCGGCGTTGTTTCCCGAGCGCTTGCGCAATCTAATTACGATGGTGACGCCGGTGGATTTCCGCACGCCGGAGAACTTGCTCACCAAGTGGACCGAGAATGTCGATGTGGATGCGCTGGCGGCGACCACCGGCAACATGCCGGGTGAGTTGCTGAATGCGCTGTTCCTGCGCCTGATGCCGTTCCGGCTCACCAGCCAGAAATATGTCGACCTGCTGGATCACATCGACGATCCTAAGGCGCTGGAGAATTTCCTGCGCATGGAGAAGTGGATCTTCGACAGTCCCGACCAGCCCGGTGAAATGTTTCGCCAGTTCATGACCTGGATGGTGAAGGAAAACCGGCTCGCCGCCGGCACGCTCGAATTAGCCGGCAAGCGCGTGGAGCTGCGCAACGTGACGATGCCGGTGTTCAATATATATGCAACGCAGGATCATCTCGTGCCGCCGTCGGCGAGCCTGCCCCTCGAACGGCTGGCCGGATCGAGCGACTACAGCAGCTATGCATTTCCGGGCGGACACATCGGAATCTATGTCAGCGGCTCCGCACAGAGGGAAGTGCCGACGCGGATTGCGCAGTGGTTGCGGAAGCGGGATGCGTGAAGGAGGCGCTGACATTCCATCGCGCCGGGGAGCAGGTAAGAGCGCCATCGGGTTAATAGTTGCGACGATTAGTTAAGAGTCCCCGTATAGCCAGCCCCGCGCATCGCTCACGTCTTTCCGGCATGTCATCATGCCCATTCGGCAGCTACCCATCGCGTTCACGCGGGGCTACATTGCCCGCCGTCGCACGCTTCTCCCGTCTAGTTCCAACCGGCCAACCACCATGATCTACGACAACATTCTCGGCACCATCGGCCGCACGCCGATCGTCAAAATCAACCGGCTCGCACCCGGCCACGTCACCATGTACGTGAAGTGCGAGTTCTTCAATCCGCTGTCGTCGGTCAAGGACCGACTGGCGTTTGCGATCATCGAAGATGCCGAGCGACGCGGTGCGCTGAAGCCCGGCCAGACAGTGGTCGAAGCGACCTCCGGCAATACCGGCATCGCGCTCGCCATGGTCTGCGCGGCCAAGGGTTATCCGTTCGTCGCAGTGATGGTCGAGAGCTTCTCGATCGAGCGTCGCAAGATCATGCGCATGCTGGGTGCGAAAGTGATCCTGACGCCCGCGGCCGAGCGTGGCTCGGGCATGGTCCGCAAGGCCGACGAACTGGCCAAGAAACACGGCTGGTTCCTCGCTCGCCAGTTCGAAAACCAGGCCAATCCCGACTATCACCGCAACACCACCGGCCCGGAAATCCTCAGCGACTTCGCCGGGCGCCGGCTCGATTTCTGGGTCACCGGCTGGGGTACCGGCGGCACGCTGACGGGCGCAGGTCAAATGATCAAGCTGGCGCGGCCGGCGACGAAGATCATCGCCACCGAACCTGCCGGTGCGCCGCTGCTGGCGGGCGGTGAGTTCAAACCGCACAAGATCCAGGGCTGGACCCCCGACTTCATTCCAGCGGTGCTCGATCGCGAAGTGGCCGATGAAATCGTGCCCGTCACCGACGATGAAGCCATCCAGACGGCGCGGCAGCTGGCGAGCAAGGAAGGCATTTTCTGCGGCATCTCCTCCGGCGGCACCTTTGCCGCTGCGTTGAAAGTCGCCGCCAAGGCAGCTCCGGGTGCGGTGATTCTCGCCATGCTGCCCGATACCGGTGAGCGGTATCTCAGTACAGCGCTGTTCGAGGGTATCCAGGACGCGTCTGACTCGGAGCCGTAACCTGCCGCAGGCATGATGTAGGAGAAGAGGCTGGGCCGTCGGGCTGCCCGGTCCCTCTCTCGCTTCGTCGAGTCCGGAAGGGCGTTGGTCGCTTCCGGATCGACTTGGATACAGGTGGGACCGACACTGGCGCGCATCAGCCAAGTGTGCGGAAAGCCTTGGATTTACCTTTCTTCACAGCTGACGACCGGCCACGGAGCTACCTTCCCGCGGCCGCGTTGGACCGATGCCGATGGGATGCGGCAAGCGAATCGCTCCGGAAGCATTCCGGAATGACTTATAGTCCGGGACTCGATGAATTACATACAATTGCCGTCGCGCATTCAGCGTGGAACGGCGCCTGTCTCGAGTCGTTATAGTTGTTCATGCCCCTGCCGAGGCCGGTCTCCCATTCATGGTTCTGAATCTTCGAAGTATTGCGGTTGCCGCGGCGCTGGTACTTGCGCTCGGTGGACTTGGCTTGGTCGCAGGCTGTAATGGCGATTCGACCGATGTGCTTCCGGGTGCTCCATCCAAAAACGGCGCAGCGCGCACAGGTGGAGGCGGCGGCGCACCTGTCGGTGTGCTGGTGGCCTCGGTCACGAAAGTCCCGTTCGCGTTGGAGCTGGAAGCAGTAGGCAGCGCTCGCGCCAACGAAGCGGTAGACATCACTGCGAAGATCTCCAATCGCATCACCGCCATTCGTTTTCGCGAAGGGCAGCAGGTGAAGAGTGGCGATGTGCTGGTCGAGTTCGATGGCGAACAGGCGCGCGCCAGCCTTGCAGAAGCGGAGGCAGCACTCGGCGATAGTCGCAGCCAGTTCAATCGCAGCCGGGAGCTGTTCGCGACCAAGGCATTGTCCGAAGCGCAGTTGGATCAGTTGCAGGCAACGCTCACTGGCAACGAAGCCCGCGTGGCGGGCGCGCGTTCACAGCTAAATGACACCATCATTCGCGCCCCGTTCGCAGGGCGCGTCGGCCTTCGCAACATCAGCGTCGGCAGCCTGGTGAGTCCGGGCACTGTCATCACCACGCTCGACGACACCAGCATCATCAAGGTGGATTTTTCGGTGCCGGAAGTCTTTCTCGCCACGCTCAAGGAAGGCCTCGTCATCGCGGCGAAATCCTCGGCGTATCCGCAGACGCAGTTCAACGGCAAGGTGACCAGCATCGACAGTCGACTCGATCCGGTGAGCCGCGCCGTGCTGGTCCGCGCTCATATAGACAATCGCGACGGGCGCCTGAAGCCCGGCATGTTCATGACGGTGAAACTGACCCGCTCCGAATCGCCGGCATTGATGATTCCGGAGCAGGCGCTGGTGCCGGAAGGCGATCGTAAGTTCGTCTTCGCTGTACGTGATGGCAAGGCTATACGCAGCGAAGTGCACACCGGTCGCCGGCGTCCGGGTGAAGTTGAGATTCTCGGCGGCGTGGCGGAAGGCGACGTCGTCGTGATCGAAGGCACGCAGAAAGTCCGCGACGGCGTGCCTGTGCAGGCGCAGGCGGCCGAGTCCATTGGACCGGAGGCCGCGTGATCATCTCCGAGCTGTCGGTACGACGGCCCGTCTTCGCGATGGTCATCAGCCTGTTGCTCACCATCATCGGCTTGATGGCATTGAACCGGCTCTCGGTGCGCGAGTACCCGGACATCGCCGCGCCCATCGTCAGCATCGACACGACATACCGTGGCGCGACCGCCGAAGTCATCGAATCGCGCATCACCCAGATCATCGAGAACCAGGTCGCGGGGCTGGAAGGCATCGAGAAGATCACCTCGTCCAGCTCCGAAGAACGCTCGCGCATCACCATCGAGTTTGGATTGAGCCGCGATATCGAGTCCGCCGCTAATGACGTGCGCGATCGCGTGTCGCGCGTGCAGGGCAACCTGCCCGACGAAGCCGAGCCGCCCGAGATCAGCAAGGTCGATGCGAATTCCGATCCGATGATGATCATCGACATTGCGAGCAGCGAGCGCTCGGTGCTCGAACTGAACGATTACACGGATCGCTACCTGGTCGATCGCTTCTCCGTCGTCGATGGCGTGGCGATGACGCGCATCAACGGCGAGCGCCGTTATGCGATGCGTATCTGGCTTGATCGCCAGTCCCTCGCTGGAAGGCAGTTGACGGTGCAGGACGTCGAGGCAGCACTGCGACGCGAGAACCTGCAATTGCCGGCGGGCCGCATCGAATCGACCAACCGCGAATTCTCCCTGCGCACCGATACCGGCTTCAACACCGCGGAGGATTTCGAGAAGCTGGTGATCGGCCGCGGCGGCGATGGATCGCTGGTGCATCTCGGCGATGTCGCCGAGGTCAAACGCGATGCCGAAGACCTGCGCTCGCTTTCCCGCTCCAACGGCCTGGTTGGCATCAGCATTGCGATCATCCCCACTTCCACGGCGAACGTTCTGGACGTAGCTCGCGGCGTGCAGAAGGAAATGGAGTCGATTCGCGCCACGCTGCCGCCCGACATGCGCATGGAAGTGAACGTAGACAATTCGCTGTTCGTGAACGAGTCCATCAAGGAAGTGATCCACACGCTGGTGATCGCGTTGCTGCTGGTGCTGATCGTGATCTACGCGTTTCTCGGCACCTGGCGCGCGACGCTGATTCCGGCGATCACCATTCCCGTCTCCATCATTGCCGCGGCCATTGTCATGGTGATGGCTGGTTTCTCGATCAACGTGCTCACGCTGCTCGGCGCAGTGCTCGCCATCGGACTGGTCGTCGACGACGCCATCGTGGTGCTCGAGAACATCATGCGCCGGATCGAAGACGGCGAGCCGGCATTGATCGCGTCAGTGGATGGCAGCAAGGAAATCGGCTTCGCGGTGGTGGCGACGACGCTGGTGCTCATCGCCGTGTTCCTGCCTATCTCGTACCTGCCCGGCAATCTCGGCCGGCTGTTCGGCGAGTTCGGCATCACCATTGCCGCGGCGGTCGCGTTCTCCGCGCTCATCTCGCTGACCCTGGTCCCGATGATGACGTCGAAGTTTTTCGCGAAGGGTGCAGCGCGCAGCCGCGTTACCGTACACGTCGAGCGCTTCTTTCACTGGTTGTCGGGACGCTACGAGGCTTCGCTGCGTGTCACCATCATGCGTCCAGTGCTCGGCATCGGTCTCGCGTTGGGAACGCTGATCGCGGGTGCCGTGCTCTACAAACTGCTGCCAACCGAATACTCGCCTACCGAAGATCGCGCCATGGTGCAGATCATTCTGACGGCGCCGGAAGGCGCGAGTCTTCCTTACCTGGATCGCTACCTGAAACAGGTCGAAGCGGTAGCGACCGATGAAGTGAAGCGAGGCAATGCGCGGCGCGTGCTGGCGCGCTCGGGTAATTTCGGCGGTGGCGGCGATGTGAACGTAGGCCGCGTGGTGTTGCCGTTGAATCCGTGGGACCAGCGCAAGGAATCGGCGAACGAGATCATCCAGCGCCTGCGCTCGAAGCTCACGAACGTGCCCGGCGTCAGGGTGGTGGTCGTGCAGCCCGGCGGACTCGGCCAGCGCGGCCCCGGTTCTCCCGTGCGCATGGTGCTCGGCGGTTCGAACTATGAAGAGTTGGCCAAGTGGCGCGACATCGTGCTCGAACGCGCTTCTGAGAACCCGGGCCTGGTCAACCTGGATTCCGACTACTACGAGCGCAAGCCGCAGCTCGATGTGGCCATCGATCGCAATCGCGCCGCCGATGTCGGGGTCTCGCTGGAAGCAGTGGGGCGCACGCTCGAGACGATGATGGGATCGCGCATCGTCACTACGTATCTCGAACGTGGCGAAGAGTATCGCGTCATTCTCCAGGCGCGCGACGACGACCGGGCCACTCCGAGCGATCTCGACAATATCTATGTACGATCGACCACCAGCAACGCGCTGATCCCGTTGTCGAACCTGGTCAGGGTCAAGGAAACCGCCGGCCCTTCCGATTACAAGCGGTTCAATCGCCTGCGCGCCGTGACCATTTCATCGGGACTCGCTCCAGGCTATTCGCTGGGCGAGGCGCTCACCTTCCTCGAAAAAATCGTGGCCGAGGACCTGCCGCCGGAAGCGCAGATCAACTGGGACGGCGAGTCTCGCGAATTCCGCCAATCGGGCAGCGCGCTGTATGTGACATTCCTGCTGGCGCTCACCATCGTGTTCCTGGTGCTGGCGGCGCAGTTCGAGAGCTTCCGTCATCCGATGATCATCATGATGACCGTGCCGCTGGCCGTCACGGGCGCCCTGATTGGGCTGTTCGTGGAGAACGGCTCCATCAACGTCTTCAGCCAGATCGGCTGCATCATGCTCATCGGCCTCGCGGCCAAGAACGGCATTTTGATCGTGGAGTTCGCCAACCAGCTGCGCGACCGTGGCATCGAATTCGTCGAAGCCATGATCGAAGCCTCGGCGATTCGCCTGCGCCCGGTATTGATGACGTCGCTGTGCACCCTGTTCGGTGCGATGCCGCTGCTGGTGGCTTCCGGCGCCGGAGCGGAAAGTCGTCGTGCGATCGGCGCGGTCGTCGTTTACGGCGTGGGATTCTCGCTGCTGCTGACGCTCTATATCGTCCCGACCATGTACACGCTGATGGCGCGTAACACGCGCTCCCCGGAATACGTGACTCACATGCTCGAACGCCTGCGCCGCGGCCGGCCAGCCGCGTCGGATGCCGAACCGCCGAGCGCTGCGGACAAACCGGCTATTCCGTGACATTAGCCGGGGCAGGAAATAAGAATGGCCCATGAAAAAGCCGGCAGGTTTGCACTTGCCGGCTTGCGTCCAAAAAGCGCTGTTGCCAGCGCTCTCGCAGGAGGACAGTTACTGAGACGGCTGTCCGCGCGGAAGGTTCCCGCAATTTTCCTCAGGGCAGATTAATTGAACCTGGTGCGAGTATTTGCCGGCGGTCACTGCCCGGTTCGTCAATAAAAACAATATAAAGGCGGCAAGCCGCCCGGCCGCTCCCACGCAGCCTTGATAGAATCGCGCGCCGCCACCAGTGGCCGCCCCTTCACCTAAGAGTCTGACGTCATGGCGTTGTCTCCCTATCAACAGCTCGAACAGGAGTTCAAACGGCTGCATGCGTTTCGCGGCGCTGCGAGCATCCTGCGTTGGGATGCCGCCGTGATGATGCCGCGGGGCAGCTCCGAATTGCGGGGCGAGCAGCTCGCCGCCATCGAAATGGAGACGCATGCGCTGGTGGCCTCACCTCGGGTCTCGCGCCTGCTGGATCGCGCCGACGCAAATGCCCAGGGGCTGGAAGAATGGCAGATCGCCAACCTGCGGGAGATGCGCCGGGAACGCGATCACGCCATCGCCACACCCCAGAACCTGGTGTCGCGACTCGCCAAGGCCACCTCGCGCGCTGAAATCAAATGGATCGAAGCGCGCCAGAAGAGCGACTTCGCACTGTTCGCGCCGCACCTGGAAGAGGTGGTCGGCCTGATCCGCGACAAGGCGGCATTGCTCGGCAAGGCGCTCAATCTCGATCCGTACGATGCGCTGGTGGACGAGTTCAGTCCCGGCCTGCGCGTCACCGAGATCGACTCGATTTTCACCACGGTGGGGCGGCGCTTGCCCGGTCTGATCCAGGAAGCCATCGAGCTGCAGGCAAAGCGTCCGCCGCTGGAAATCATCGGGCGATTCACGCCGTCGAAACAGCGCCAGCTCGCCACCGAACTGGTGAAGACGCTGGGCTTTTCATTCGAACGCGGCCGCCTCGACGAAAGCGAACATCCTTTTACGGGCGGCGTACCCGGCGACATCCGTATCACCACGCGCCTGAATTCCAACGATCTGCTCACTGGCCTCATGGGCGTGCTGCACGAAGCGGGACATGCCATGTACGACAGCGGGCTGCCAGAAGCATGGCGCGGCCAGCCGGTGGGTCGCGATGCCGGCATGGCGGTGCAGGAAAGTCAGTCGCTGCTGCTGGAGATGCTCATCTGCCGCAACCGCCCGTTCCTGCGCTATCTCAAGCCGCTGCTGGAGAAAACCTTCGGCGTTTCCGGAGCCGAATGGGAAGTGGAAAATCTGTATCGCCTGTTGACCCGCGTGCGACGCAGCCTGGTGCGCGTCGATGCCGACGAGGTCACCTATCCCGTGCACATCGTGTTGCGTTATGAGATCGAAAACGAACTGCTCAACGGCGAACTGAAGGTGCGCGATCTGCCGGAAGCCTGGAACGCGCGGATCGAAGATCGCCTCGGCGTGCGTCCGGCCAACGATGCCGAAGGCTGCTTGCAGGATGTGCATTGGGCTACCGGTTCGTTCGGCTACTTTCCTTCCTATGCCATCGGTGCCGTCATCGCAGGCCAGCTCTACGAACGGCTGCGCGCCGATCGGCCAGCACTCGACGATGAAATGGCTGCGGGACAGTTCGCAGGCCTGTTCGAATGGCTGCGCGAGAATGTGCACGGCCTGGGCGCCAGCCTGAGTACGCCGGCGTTGATCACCAATGCCACCGGCAAACCGCTGTCGGCGGCGGCCTGGCTGCGCTATGCGGAGGCGAAGTACCTGGAGGAGTAGGGCACTGGTAAGCTGGCCAGCCGGCAAACTGGACAGAGACAGCACCCGCGATTCCTTACCTGGCCGTTTGCCAGCTTGCCAACCGACCAGTAGCCTTCCCCTATGTCCGCCGTCATCTCCCACTCCAACAACTTCAAACGCCTGCAAGCGCGGCTGCGCGGCTCGGTAGGCAAGGCTATTGAAGATTTCCAGATGATCGCTGACGGCGATCGCGTCATGGTGTGCGTGTCCGGCGGCAAGGACTCGTACACCATGCTCGACATCCTGCTGTCGCTGCAGCGTAGCGCGCCGGTGACGTTCGAGCTGATCGCCGTCAACCTCGACCAGAAGCAGCCTGGATTTCCAGCGCATGTGCTGCCTGAATACCTGAAGGCGCTCGGCGTGCCGTACCACGTCATCGAGCAGGACACGTACAGCGTGGTCAAGCGCGTGATTCCGGAAGGCAAGACCATGTGTGGACTGTGTTCGCGCATGCGTCGCGGTGCGCTGTATCGCTACGCTTCTGAAAACGGCATCACCAAGATCGCGCTCGGCCATCATCGCGACGACATCGTCGAGACTCTATTCCTCAACATGTTCTTCGGCGGCAAGCTCAAGGCCATGCCGCCTAAGCTGCGCTCCGAGGATGGGCACCACGTCGTGATCCGGCCGCTTGCCTATGTCGACGAACAGGACATCGAGCGTTATGCGCGCGCCCGTGAATTTCCGCTGATCCCCTGCACGCTGTGCGGTTCGCAAGCCAACATGCAGCGCGTGGAAATCAAGAAGATGCTGCGCGAGTGGGAAGAGAAGTATCCGGGCCGCATCGAATCGATTTTCTCCGGCCTGCGCAACGTCGTGCCTTCGCATCTCGCCGATACCAACCTGTACGATTTCTCGGCGCCTGCCGAGGGCGATCCGTTCGCTTGAGCGACATACTCGCATGAACACACAGCACATCGTTTTTTCGCACGGCCTGGAAAGCGAGCCGTGGGGTGCCAAGATCGTTGCGATGGCCGAGGTCGCGCGCCGTCACGGTTTGCAAGCGGATTCGGTCGACTATCGCGGCATCGCCGATCCGGCGGTGCGGGTCGAGAAGCTGTTCGATTTCTGTCGCACGCTGCCTGGCGAGTTGCTGCTCGTCGGCTCCAGTCTCGGCGCGCACGTCGCAACAGCGGTTTCCTCACGAGTGCCGACTCGCGGCCTGTTCCTGCTGGCGCCGGCTTTTTTCATGCCCGGCTACGAACAGTACACGCCGCAGCCCGCCGCGTGCCCGGTAACGATCGTGCATGGATGGAATGACGACATCGTTCCCGTAGGCAACAGCGTGCGCTTCGGCGGTCTCTATAAATCTACGTTGCACCTGATCGATTCCGATCATCGGCTGACGGCGAACATCGAGGACGTGTGCGAGTACCTGGACGCGTTCCTGCGCAAAGTCCTGCGTTGATCCTCTCGTAACGCCTCGTACGGAGAACATCATGTCAATCGTCCGCCCGCTGTTGCTCCTCGTGCTGACTCTTGCGCTGACCGGCTGCGGATCGGAATCATCGCAGCCTCCGGCGCCACCGCCGCCTGTGAAAGATACGGCTTTCGGCGACATGGCCGGAGCAATGGACAAAGCGCGCGGTGTCGAGGCGACCACCATGCAACAGAAGGAAGAGCTGGATCGCGCGGTCCAGCAAGCGGAAAGCCATTGATCGCGCGTGACGACGTTCATGCGTAGCCTGCAACGCTGATGGCCGACTTATCCGGGGCAGCCCGCTTCTGGCTCGCATTGCTGCGTCGGCCTATCTCGCTATGGGCTCGCGCGCATGTGTTGCCCGAAAACCTGCGAGAACGTTTCGGACAACCGCAGCGGCCCATCTGCTACATCCTGGAGATGCATAGCGTCGCGGATGTCGTCGTGCTCGAAAAAGTATGCGCGGCGTACGGCCTGCCGGAACCGTTGCAACCGCTGAAGCCTCCGTTGCCATCGCGCTGCGTGTTCTTCCTCGAACGCTTCGCCGGTTTCTGGGGCGATCGCATCGATCGACGCATTTCGCCGGAGCTGCGCCAGCTGGTGAAGGTGGCGGCGGAAGATCCCACGTTCGATGTCGACCTGCTGCCTGTCAGCGTGTTCTGGGGCAGGGCGCCGCAGAAGGAAGGTTCGTGGATCCGCCTGCTGCTCGCGGAGAGCTGGCATCGGGTGGGTAGATTCCGGCGACTGCTGTCGGTGCTGATCAATGGGCGCAACCTGTTCGTGCAATTCGGCGAGCCTCTCTCATTGCGAGCGCTGATAGATACCGTAGCCGACCCGGAGCGATCCGTGCGGCGCGTAACTCGAACCACGCGCGGTGTGTTGAATCGTCAACGCGCCGCGACCATTGGCCCGGACCTGTCGCATCGGCGGACCATTGCGATGCAGGTGCTTAGTGCCGCGGCCGTTCGTCGTGCGATGAGCGACGAAATGCGCGCCAGGAAAATCTCCCGGCCAGAGGCGCTGCAGGAAGCTCGCAAACTCATCACCGAAATCGCCGCCAACTATTCCAACGTATTCATCGCGTTCATTGCGCGTGTCTTGAGCTCGGTGTGGACACGTTTGTACGACGGCGTGGAGTTGCACCACTTCGATAACGTGCGGCAGGTGGCGGACGGCAATGAAGTCGTCTATGTCCCGTGCCACCGCAGCCACATGGATTACCTGCTGCTCTCGTACGTGATCTATTACAAGGGCTACGCCGTGCCGCACATCGCCGCCGGCATCAATCTCAACATGCCCATCGTCGGCAGCTTCCTCAGGCGCGGCGGCGCTTTCTTCATGCGTCGCAGTTTCAAGGGCAACGCTCTATACACGATGGTGTTCATGAAGTACCTGAGCCTGATGATGGCGCGCGGCCATTCCATCGAGTACTTCATCGAAGGCGGACGCAGTCGCACCGGTCGCCTGCTGACGCCGAAAACCGGCATGCTGTCGATGACGTTGCGCAGTTTCCTGCGCGACCCGCGACGCCCCATCGTCTTCGTGCCTGTCTATTTCGGGTACGAGCGCGTGGTCGAGGGCAAGACTTATATCGGCGAGCTGTCGGGCAAGCCGAAAGAGAAGGAATCGGTGCTGGGTATCGTGCGGGCGCTGGGCGCGATGCGCGAGCACTTCGGTAAGGTGCATGTGAGTTTCGGCGAGCCGATCCATCTCAACGAGGTGCTGGCGCGGCACGCTCCGGACCGCGACCCGGCGCGGCCTGAAAAAGAAGATCGGCCCACATGGCTGGCGCCTGCCGTGAGCGAACTCGCCACCACCATCATGACCAATATCAACAGTGCTGCCTGCGCAACGCCGATCAATCTGCTGGCGCTGGCGCTGCTGGCCACACCGCGGCAATCCATGCTCGAGACCGACCTCACGCGACAACTCGAACTCTACGCATCGTTGCTGCGCCAGGCGCCGTATTCGCCGCTGGTGTGGATCACCGACATGGACGGCGCCTCGATGGTGAAGCACGGTGAACGCATGCTGGTGCTGCAGCGATTGAAACATCCGCTCGGCGACGTCATCCGCATGAGCGAAGAGAATTCGGTGCTCATGACCTACTTCCGCAACAACGTGCTGCACCTGATGGCCATGCCGTCGCTGATCGCGTGCGGCTTTCTCAACAATCGCACCATGTCCACGGACGACATCCAGCGCCTGATGTGGCGCATTTATCCATACGTTCGCGACGAGTTGTTCCTGCGCTGGAGCGAGCCGGAGATTGCCGGCGTGGTGCGCGAGGTGCTGGACGATCTCGCCAATCACGGTCTGCTCGAATACTCGGAAGCCGATTCGCAGTGGCGGCGGCCGCCCACCGGTTCCATCGAAGCCGTGCAGTTGTCGGTGCTGGCGCAGGTCACAATGCAGATTATCGAGCGTTATTACCTGGTCATTGCCGTACTGCTCAAGTCCGGCAGCGGCAGGATTTCACAGGACGTGCTGGAAACGCAGTGCCAGCTCATGGCCCAGCGCATGTCGATGCTGCATGAACTGAACTCGCCGGAGTTCTTCGACAAGGTGCTGTTCAAGAACTTCATCGACCTGTTGCGCGAGCGCAAGGTGCTCAGCGTCAACGCCGAAGGGCGTCTCGACTACAGCGAGCTGTTGGCGTCCGTCGCCGAAGATGCGCAACTGGTGCTGCACGAACAGATCAGAAATAGTGTGTTGCAGGTGACGCACCGGTGACACACTGCACCGGTGGCGAAGCCAGCCACACGCATGGGCATTTCAATGAATCGATTCTTCCTGGCAGCGATGTTGCTCGGCGCGAGCGGTAGTGCTTGCGCCGACATCATCCTGTCTTCTCCGGTCGCGCGCGCCGAGACCGGTGCACCGATGCAGCTGGTGCTCACGATCACCAACGACGATGCCGAGCCGCTCGATATCGAGATTCCCTCGCCGCTGCATGTTCGTTTCGAGACCAAGACCGGTGTCGCCACCCTGGACCTGACTCCCGATCCTGCCGGTCCACTGGTGATCGCGCCTCGCGAATTCCGCAAGATTCAGCTCAAGGGCATCGTTCCGGCGGATGCGGAAGGCATCGCGACACTGTCGGCGACCGGCCTCGAATCGAATTACCTGGCCTTGCAGATCGAGCCTTCCAGGTCCGGGCCCGCGGTGGCGATCGGAGCTGCGGAAAGTACCGAGGCGCGAGCTCAGGTCGCGCGTGCGCCCACCGAGAAGGGAAGGTTGCTCACCGACAAACCGCCCGCCATCTCGGTGTCCGTCTATGAGCCCGTCTACGTCATCGTCGGCGGCGATGAAGGGCTGAATGCGAAATTCCAGATCAGCTTTCGCTATCGCCTGTTCGATGACAAGGGCAAGCTCGCCGAGCGCCTGCCGTGGATCGACAACCTGTACCTGTCGTTCTCACAGACCTCGCTGTGGGATCTGAATGAGCTGTCGAAGCCCTTCAAGGACACGAGTTACCGGCCGCGCCTGCTCTTCGGCGATTACGATCTGCTGCGAGTGTTGGATGGACGACTGCGCCTGGGCTTCGAAGCCGGCGCCGGCCATGAATCGAACGGCAAGGAAGGCGCCGAGTCGCGCAGCTTCAATATGTTCTATGTGCGGCCCGCGTTTACGTTCGGCGATCCGGATGGCCTGCGTGCTTATCTCGCGCCGTTGATTCACAACTACATCGCTGCCGATGAGAACCGTGACATCGCTGATTACCGCGGCTACGTCGATTGGATGATGGGCGTGGGGAGCAAGGGCGGCTTGGATTTCTGGGCGACGCTGCGCAAGGGTAAACGCAGCGATTTCGGCAGCGTGGAATTGAACCTGTCGTATCCGCTGTCGAAACTGAGCGGCGGCGATCTGACCGGATGGCTGGTGCTGCAGTACTTCGGTGGCTATGGCGAGAGCTTGATCGACTACAACCACAAGCTGGATTCGCAGACGCGGCTGGGGATTGCGATTGCGCTATAGGGGGGCGCTTTCGCTTCGCGTGCTCCTGCGACGAAGGAGCGCGCGAAGCGAAGAATGACTTACTCCTTGTCCGACGTCACCCGCCCACGTCCCGCCTTGATCCTCCCGCGCTGCTGCTTCCCTTCCAGACGCCGCTCCTTCGACGCACGCGTCGGCCGCGTCGCGCGGCGAATCTTAGGCTCGATGCGTGCTTCCGAAACCAGCAGCTCGAGTCGTTCCAACGCATCCCGCTTGTTCTCTTCCTGCGCACGGAATCGCTGAGCGCTGATGATGATCACGTCATCGTTAGTGACTCTTCGTCCCGCGAGCGTTCGCAAGCGAACGCGCACTCGCTCGGGTAGCGAAGGCCACGCCTTCAGGTCGCAACGCAGCTGCACGGCGCTCGAAACTTTGTTTACGTTCTGGCCGCCAGGGCCGCTGGCGCGGATGAAATTGAATTCCAGCGCGGCCTCGGGAATGTCGCTCATGACGGCGAATCGGCGTCGGGCCGTTTCATCTCGACGATGATTTCGCGCTGGGCGACCGGAATGGTGATGCCGTTCTCCTTGAACAGGCGCCAGATCGCGCGGTTGACGTCGGAACGGATGTTGTTCACGCCTTCCTGCGGATCGGCGATCCAGAAACGCAGTTCCATGTCGAAGCCATAATCGCTGAAGGCGATCAGCCGCGACACGGGCAGGGGATCGCGAAGAATGCGCGGCTGTCCCTCCGAGGCTTTCATCAACAGCGCCAGCGCTTCTTCCGGATCGTTCTTGTAGCTCACTCGTACCGGCAGCTTCAGCCGCACGCGTGGATCGGTGTAGCTCCAGTTGATGACCGGATTGGTGATCAGGTTCTGATTGGGCACCAGCGTCTCGACGCCGTCGCGATCGCGAACCACGACATAGCGGCCACGCAGTTCCTGCACCCAACCGAAACCTTCGGTGCTGGTGCCGGTTGCGCCGGTGAAGCTGATCACGTCGCCGGGCTTGATGGAGCGATCCATCAGCAGCACGAAACCGCTGACGAAATTCGCCGCAATGGCCTGCAGGCCGAAGCCGAGGCCGATACCGATGGCGCCGGTCAACACGTTGAGAGTGGTGAGATCCAGGCCCGCGGCGTTCAATCCCAGCAGCACCGACAAAGCGACCAGGAAGAACTGCGAGAACTTGGAAATGCCGATGCGCATGCTGAGCGCAAGGCCCTGCATCGACATCAGCCTCCGCTCCAGCCAGCGCGCGATCCACACAGCGATCAGCACGAAAGCGCCGACCGTGAACAGGATCTTGAGCACCGACCACAACGTGATCTTTGATGCGCCGGCCTTGATGCCGACGCTGTCGAGTGCCTGCACCAACGGATCGAACCATCCGAGCACGTGCAAGGTCAGCAACGTCCATACGACGGCGGTGATCGTATTGCCCCAGCCCTTGGTGCGATTGCCCACCGACAGCCGCACCAGGTAGACCACCACGCGGATGATGAGCATCAGCCCCGCCAGCGTGATCGACAGGTCGACCAGGTGGCTGTCCACCTTCAACGCATGCAGTACGCCGCCGAACGCAGCGATCAGCACCAGCGCCGCGAGATGCGGACTGGAAATCAACAATGCTTCGGTGACGCGCGCCTGCAGGCCGCTCTGGATCAGCGTGGAGCGTGCTCGCTCGGTGTTGCGCACCTGGCGACCGAACCACCATGACAGGAGAATGGCGATGGCCACTGCGCCGATCTGGATGATCGAGGAGGTGGTGAGCAGTGCCTCGAGATGGCGGCCCACGTTCCGTAGCAGTTCCTGCATGTTCTAGATGTTCTCAGCAGGGAGGGTCATGCGACTTCGAGCGTGCGGTCATTCATGAATGCATCTTCGCGATGCCGGGCCGAGTGGATTTAAGCGTTCAGATCCGGGATCAGGCCGCTTTCCAGCCGGGCAATCTGGTCCTTCAGCAGCAACTTGCGCTTCTTGAGCCGCCGCAGCTGCACCTCGTTCACATACAGATCCAGCTGCAGGCGCTGAATGACATCGTCCAGGTCGCGATGCTCGATACGCAGGTCCCGCAACCGTTCCAGGCGGCGAAAGGTCTCTGTCTCGACGTTGGTGTCATCCGATTCGCTCATCGCATCGTACTTTATCAGTCTCTGTGCTGCTTTGGCGGAAGGAGTCGCGTCGTGTCGCCGCGGCCAGACGGCTACGCTTCCGGAATATGTCTCGAACGTGCTCCATAAACCGTACGGAGCGATGGGCTCTGCGCTGGCGCCCGATCAGTGCCGCCGATCCGCGGCCCGGTTTTCTGGCGGCTCGCGACGTCGTCCGCGCCAGTCGTCCAGTTTCAGTACATTCGACGCGCCGGGGCCTGGCTCCAGCGGCGGCTCCGGTGGCCGCGGTTCGGGCGTAGAGCGGCGGACTTCTTCGTCCCGCGCATAGCCGACAGATTCGATTCGCAATGCCGTCAGGACCACGAATCCCTGGCGACGTTCGATGCTATCGGCGGTGTAGTCGAAAACATAAGTTCGCTGCAGTGACAGCCGGCCGTGGTCGTTGCGCACGAGGGCGATCCGCGCGAAGGCCACTGTTCCGTCGAGGAATTGCAGGCTGAGACGTTCGCACGCGTCCAGCGCCGCGGCGTTGGCGCGCTCACGTGCGGCAAGACTGTTCTGCCAGAACCACGCGATCGCAGTGACGATCAGGATCAGCCCGAGGGTGCTCCAACCAAGTTGCATCGCAGTTCGTTTCTCATCGGGATCGCGGCGGGAGTGCTTATCATACGGCCTGCGACGGAGGTTTTCGTCGTTCCTTGTACCCATCCAATCAGGGCAATGCACCGAGGGCCGCGATGAACGTCGATGGATTCCCGCCACCCGCGCCGCTGGTGCGCTGGGATGAAGTGCGCACCGTGCTCCTGGACATGGACGGCACGTTGCTGGACCTGCGCTTCGATAATTATTTCTGGCTCGAACTGATTCCTCAGCGGTTCGCCGCGCGACATGGGCTGGCCGACGAAGCGGCACGAAAGCAGCTGTTCGCCTGGTTCGCGGCGAAACAGGGGTCGCTGGATTGGTATTGCATGGATTATTGGACGCGCGAGCTGCAGCTCGACATCGCGGGCCTCAAGCGCGAGGTTGGCGCGCAAGTGAGCTTCATTCCGGGTGCGCAGCGGTTTCTAGAGCGACTGCGCGAGTCGGGATTGCGCGTCGTGCTGGTCACGAATGCGCATGCGGACAGCTTGGCGGTCAAACACGAGCAGACCGGTCTGATTGGCTTGGTGGATGCGGTGGTCACTTCGCATCGGTACGGCATGCCTAAGGAACATGCCGCTTTCTGGCCGCGGCTCGAGGCCGAGATGGGCTTCGATCCGCGCCGTGCGCTATTCGTCGATGACAGTCTCGCGGTGCTGAGAGCAGCTCGTGCTCACGGTATCGGCCAAGTGGTTGCAGTCACGCGGCCCGACTCCACCCAGCCGCCTCGCCACATTCCTGACTTTCCGTGCGTTGCGACTGTGGCGGAACTGGAGTTACCGGTCACTCGCTGACGGGCGGTGCGCTTTCCGCTGGAGCTTCACCCGTTTTACGTCCACCGCCACCGCGGCGACGACGGCGCTTGCGTGGTTCTCCGCTGGCGCCATCAGCCGCAGGGGGTGCGCCGGAAGCCGCTTGCTGTGCGACGGGAGGCGCAGCAGGCGCCGGCCCTCCGATCACCGGCGAGGACGGACCTATGCCGGATGGCTGCGGACGAGACTGAGATTGCGGGCGCCCGCGTTGTGGAGGACCGCCGCGGCCGCCGCCACCACCACCACCATGTCGACCGCCGCCGCGTCCGCCACTACCGCCGCCATTGCCATGAGGCCGCGGACCCGAGCCGAATCGTGGACGATAGCTACGCGGCGGCAACGTCACTTCCGCGAGCATGTCCGCTGGCACCGAGGCGACAGGCAGCTTGCGGCCGATGTATGCCTCGATGTCGGGCATCGACATCACATACTCCTCGCAACCGAAACTGATGGCGTCGCCTTCCGCGCCCGCCCGCGCGGTGCGCCCGATGCGATGAACGTAGTCTTCCGGATCCTGCGGCAGGTCGTAGTTGAAGACGTGACTGACATCGGGAATGTGCAGGCCCCGCGAGGCGACGTCGGTGCCGATGAGCACTGCCAGCGTGCCCTCATGGAAATCCTGCAGCATGCGCAGGCGCTTGCGTTGAGGCACGTCGCCGGAGATGGCCTCGGCATTGATGCCGTTCCCTCGCAACAGTGCTTCGATGTCCTCAGCGGCGCGGCGCGTGTTGACGAATACCATGCTGCGGCGTGGATCCATGTGCTTGAGCAGGCCCACCAGCAGTCGCGGCTTCTCGTCGTTGGACGGGTAATAGATCACCTGACGCACGCGATCCACCGTCATCTTGTCCGGCTCGATGCGCACCAGCGTCGGATCGTTCATGTGCTCGTAGGCGAGCTCCAACACGCGTTGCGAAAGTGTCGCGGAGAACAGCATGTTGAGGCGCTCGTTCGGCGCGGGCAGGCGTCGCAGGATGTAGCGGATGTCGGCGATGAAGCCCAGGTCGAACATCCGATCCGCCTCGTCCAGCACCAGCACCTGCACCGAGCGCAGATCGATGACGTGTTGTTTGGCAAAATCGATGATGCGGCCCGGCGTGCCCATGAGAATGTCGACGCCCGCTTCGAGGTGCAGCCGCTGCTTTTCGTAGTCGACGCCGCCGAAAGCGAGGCCGAGTTGCAAGCCGGTGTGCGAGCCGAGCACCTCGGCATCGCGATGGATCTGCACTGCGAGTTCGCGCGTTGGAGCGACAATCAGCGCGCGCGGCGCATTTGCCTGGCGCGAAACTGGAACCGGTTCGCGCAGCAGGCGGGCGTACATCGCAACGAGGAAAGCAGCGGTCTTGCCGGTACCGGTCTGTGCCTGTCCGGCGATATCGATACCGGCCAAAGCCTGCGGCAGGGTCTGTGCCTGGATGGGTGTGCAACGCTCGAACGATGCATCCGCCAGCCCTTTTTGCAGCGACTCCGGCAGGTGCAGGTTCGAAAATGAGACATCGGTCAGGTGAGAATCAGACATTCGGTGACATTGTTTTCCGGTGAGGATCTCGAGGTGGCTGCGCCGCGTACGAGAGGGGTACGAAGGTTACGAGCCATGAGATCGAGGTTTATGAGCAGATTTGGTGTGCGGTTTGCCTGGGCGGAAAGTAGAGACTTGCAAATTGGTTTTCGGCCGGTTCTAATAAGGCCCAACAGAGCGGACTCATCCGCACCCGCCCCGACCGGATCACCGGCACCAAGCTCCTCGTCAACATGATCCCCTCTAGAGTACTTGCAGGTACTTGGTGGATCCTCAGAGTCGCTGGCGCCCAGATTACTGGCTGATATCGACCACACTAGCACTGCGCAGTCGTTTTCCATGGAGGCTTAACCGCCCGCATTGTGCCCGACCGAGCACACCCAAGTCACTAAGTACGGTCATTTCCCGCCTTGAGCCTTGTTCGGGTCTTCCAGGATCCAGGTCAATTCCATTGTTCTCGATACATCACAACTTACGTTCGACGCCCGCACCCGCCGTTTTGCGCCGGGGGCCGGTTGTACAACTGGAGGAGAGTTTCCGGTGAGCAGCGATACGATTCTGCACGTCACAGATGCGAGTTTCGATGATGACGTCGTCAAGGCCGGCCGCCCGGTGTTACTGGATTTCTGGGCCGAATGGTGCGGGCCCTGCAAGATGATCGCGCCGATGCTCGGCGAGATCGCCGACGAATACAAAGAAAAAGTCACGATTGCGAAACTCAATATCGATGACAACCCCAAGACGCCGCAGCGCTTCAACGTGCGCGGCATACCGACCCTCATCCTCTTCAAGAACGGCCAGGTCGAAGGCCAGAAGGTTGGTGCCCTGCGTAAATCGGACCTGGCTGCATTTCTGGACAGTAAATTGTGAGAGGCTATCTCGGTAATCAGGCTCGTAACCGCCCGGGCAACAAGGGTGGCGGTGGTGGTGGTCAGGGCGGCGGCAATCGTCCCAACCGCAGTGGCAACAACGACGGGAATCGGGGCAACCACCGACAACCGCAGCACGACGACCTGCCGCAGGACGATCCGTTCGACAGCGATGACGTAGGAATTATTTCCCCGTCCGAGCTGGCGGCGTCGCGGCAGTCGATGAACCTGACGCAGCTGAAGCTGAAGCCGGTTCCCGAACTGGTCGAAGTGGCGCAGAAGATGGGGCTGGAGAATCTCGCCCGCTCGCGCAAACAGGACATCATCTTCTCCATCCTCAAGGCGCACGCGCGCTCCGGTGAGGACATTTACGGCGACGGAGTGCTGGAAATACTGCAGGACGGCTTCGGCTTCCTGCGCTCTTCCGACAGCTCCTACATGGCCGGGCCCGACGATATCTACGTCAGCCCCAGCCAGATCCGCCGCTTCAACCTGCGCACCGGCGATTCGATCTCCGGGTTGATTCGTCCACCGAAGGACGGCGAGCGCTATTTCGCGCTGCTCAAAGTCGGCGAAATCAATTTCGATTCGCCCGAAGGCGCCAAGCACAAGGTGCTGTTCGAGAACCTGACGCCGCTGCATCCGACCAAGCGCTTCAAGCTTGAGCGCGGCAACGGTTCGAGCGAAGACATGACGGCGCGCATCATCGACCTGGTTGCGCCCATCGGCAAAGGCCAGCGCGGCCTGATCATCTCGCCGCCGAAAGCCGGTAAGACGATGCTGCTGCAGAACATTGCCAGCTCCATCACCTCCAACCATCCCGACGTTTATCTCATCGTGCTGCTCATCGACGAGCGTCCCGAGGAAGTGACCGAGATGACGCGCACCGTGCGCGGCGAAGTGGTCTCGTCGACCTTCGACGAACCCGCCACGCGCCACGTGCAGGTCGCGGAAATGGTGATCGAGAAGGCCAAGCGGCTGGTCGAGCACAAGCGCGATGTCGTCATCCTGTTAGATTCGATCACGCGCCTGGCCCGTGCCTACAACACTGTGGTGCCGAGTTCCGGCAAGGTGTTGACTGGCGGTGTGGACGCCAACGCCCTGCAGCGCCCGAAGCGTTTCTTCGGTGCGGCTCGTAACATCGAAGAGGGTGGCTCGCTGACCATTCTCGCCACTGCGCTGATCGACACCGGTTCGCGCATGGACGATGTCATCTATGAAGAGTTCAAGGGCACCGGCAATTCGGAAATCCACCTGGATCGCCGCGTCTCCGAGAAGCGCGTGTTCCCGGCGGTGAATATCAATCGCTCCGGCACGCGCCGCGAAGAACTCATCACCTCGGTAGAGGAGCTGCAGAAGATCTGGATCCTGCGCAAGCTGCTGCATCCGATGGACGAACTCGCCGCCATCGAATTCCTCATCGACAAGATGAAGGATACGAAGACCAACGGTGAGTTCTTCGATGCGATGAGAAGGTAGCAAGCCGCCGCCCTCTTACCTTCCTCCCCCGGTCGCCGGGGGAGGAAGCCGGAATCCACTGACAATCTTGTTGGTGGAGCCTCGATAGTTGATCCCTCAACGTCGCCCCGCTGCAGTGCCGCGGCACTGCGTCACAACCCCCGGCAATAACCTCGTTCACTGCTGCGGGTTCCCCCGAAGGTTGCGAATCCGTTCGCAGTTCACCCGTGGCGGCCTCGTTAACGTCGGGGTCCTCGCAGGTTTTTCATCAAGGACATGCACGAGCCCCGCCCCGACTCGCCTACGCTGCGCCTACGACGGTTGGACGCGGCCGCTCACGAACTCCAGGAGCTGATTCGTGAAGGGCGGATCAATACGCTGTTCCAGCCGATCGTGGATCCACGCGCGCGGGGCGTCTGCGGTTTCGAGGCTCTGGCCCGTGGGCCTTCGGATAGCTGGCTGCATTCACCGCAGAACCTGTTCGAGACGGCACGCCGTTGCGGCGTGCGCCTGGAACTCGATTTCCTGTGCATGCAGAACGCGTGCAAGCGATTCGTCGCGGCGCGCGTCGCCGGACAACTGTTCGTCAACGTGTCTCCCGACAGCATTTACGAAGAGCCGGACTTCGCCGTGCGCTTTCTCGATATGGTGAAAGCTGCGGGGCTTGCTCCCAATCGCTGCGTCATCGAACTGACGGAAGAGTGCCTGCTGGAGGACTACGAGCGGTTGCGCTCTACCTTGCAGCAACTGCGCGAAGCAGGCTGCCAGATCGCAATCGACGATCTCGGCGCGGGCTCATCGGGGTTGCGCACCTGGTCGGAACTGAAACCGGATTTCGTCAAGATCGACCGCTACTTCATCAGCGGCATCGACGTCGATCCGATCAAGCTCGAATTCGTTCGCTCCATTCTAGACATGGGACGCGCGACGGGTTGTCGCGTGATTGCCGAAGGCGTCGAGACCGATCGCGAATGTCGCGAGCTGGTGGATCTGGGCCTCGATCGCCTGCAGGGTCATCTGCTCGGTCGGCCCAGCGCCGTGCCGCTGCCGGTATTGCAGCACGTGGAAGCGCTTGATCGATCCATCATCACTCACGGCGCGCTGTGCGCAGAACACATCGCAGCCTACGTGCCGCCGGTGTCGCCTGAGATGCGCGTCATGGATCTCGTCGAACTGTTTCGCGAGACACCGACGTGCCTGACCATTGCCGTGGTGCTCGACGGTCGTCCGATCGGTGTCGTGCGACGCGAAGCATTGTTTGCTCTGCTGACCAAGCCGCTGCATCCGGAAATCTACAACCGCAAGCCCGTCAGTGCGGTCATGGAGTCGCCGACGTTACTGATCGACGGACAACTGCGACTCGAACAGGCGAGCCGGCTGGTGACGCAAAAGGGGCGCCCGCGACTGACCGAAGAGTTCGTAATTACCCGGGATGGTCGCTATCACGGTATGGGACAAACGGTGGACTTACTGAGGCTCATCACCGAGCAACAGCTGCAGACCGCCAAGCACTCGAATCCGCTGACACTATTGCCCGGCAATGGCGCCGTGCGCAGTTGCGTCGACCGGCTGATCGCGACCGAACGTCGCTTCGTCGTGGCCTTCTTCGATCTCGATGCGTT
>JBEVKB010000128.1:0-5338 GCA_040509875.1 Steroidobacteraceae bacterium
CAGAACAGTACGGTGGCGGCCTGCATTCTCAGTGTCGGCGTGCTGGTGAACGCGATCACGAGAACGCCGTTCGCACTGGTGCAGAGTGCCGGCCACGCCAAGTGGACCGCGACGGTTCACGTGCTCGAATTGCCTGCGTATGGCGTCGTCCTGTGGTGGGCGTTGCGTGCTTATGGGATCGAAGGCGCGGCTTATGCGTGGACGGCGCGTATCGTCTTCGATGCGTTTGCGTTCTATGCACTGGCTATCAAACTCGAACCGCGGCTGTTGCGGGCCGCGATACAGGATCTGCTGTTGGTCGTGGCACTGTGCGTGGCAGCCGTTGCGATGCGCCTGACACTTCATGATCTGCCGGTGCGTCTGCTGGTCGTCGGCGTCTTCGGCGCGGCTTGCGGTGTGATGTTGTTGAGGCATCTCAAAGGCGCTTTCATCTCCACGCGCGCGATAGCCGTGCCGCAGTCGGAGCACGCAGGATGACGTTGGAGAGGCAATGGCCCGCGTCGGGGTTGGAGAGAGTTCACGCTTGCCCCGCCTGCGGCAATGGCGGTCGCGAGCAGGAACTGGATGGCTTGCGGGACTGGGCGTTTGCAGCGGCGCCGGGCACCTGGAGCCTGCAGCGATGCAAGGGATGTCGTGCGATGTACCTGGATCCGCGGCCGGATCGAGAATCCATCGGACTCGCCTACGACAACTATTTCACGCATGCCGATCCGGCCGCGACTTCGAAGCGGCCGGGAACATCGTTGCGGCAACTGAAACGCTGGCTGGTGCATGCGATGGAGAACCGGGTACGCAATCGTTTGTTTGCGACCAAGCTGCGACCTGCGATTGCCGCTCCGGGTTTCGTCGCGTGGCTGTTGCGTGTCTCGTTCGATCCGATTCGCATCGAGGCGCGCGGCCTGGAAAAACTGGCGGTGGGCAAGGTGCTCGACGTGGGCTGCGGTAGCGGCCACTTCCTTGCGCTCGCGCGACAGATGGGCTGGGAATGCTACGGTGTGGAGATCGATCCTGTCGCGGCCGAGGTTGCACGCGACGCAGGCGCCATCATCGTGTCGTCGCGCGTCGAGGCGCTCGACGATAGCCACGACGGCAAGTACGACGCGGTGACTTTGAATCACGTGATCGAGCACGTCCACGATCCGCGGGAGACGTTGCGGCATTGTTGCCGCGTGCTCAAGCCTGGTGGGCATCTGTGGATCGAGACACCCAATATAGACAGCGCGGGCTATCGCATTTTCGGGAGATTCTGGCGGGGACTGGAGTCGCCGCGGCACCTGGTGATATTCAATGCCGATGCGCTGCGGATGATCCTGCGTGACATGGGGTTCGAGCGCATCGAGGTGCTGGAGCCGCAGGACGTGATGAAGCACATGTTCACGCGCAGTGTGTTGATGGCAGGCGGGTGCGTCGCCGATGTCGATCTGCGTCCGCTGTCGAGCGGGGAACGCGGGGCGGTTCAGCAGAAGATGGAAGAGGGGCGGGCGATGGTTCGCGAGGATGTGCGGGCGGCGGAGTTCATCAACGTTACGGCTCGGCGTCCGGGGTAGCATTTTCGCTTCGCGGGCTCGTTCCTCGCGTGAACCCCTCACCGGCGCAACTTCGTCGCGCCACCCGCAAGGGGACAGGTAAAAGATAGAAGAGTGGCGCTTCCTACTCTCTACCTCTCCCCTTGCGGGAGAGGTGGCGCGCAGCGCCGGTGAGGGGTTCTTGCGCCGCAGGCGCCTGCGAAGCAAAAAGGGCTTCCTTCTTGCTGGTCAGCAGCCGAGCATCGCGTAACGCATCTGCGACGATACGTGCTTTCGCAAAACGCCCTTTTAACAAATACAGCGCAAGCTCCAACCGCAGCACCCGCTTCGCCCCCGGCAGGCACTGCGGATGAAACCTCCCCACGAACCGAACCCGGTTGCGATAGAAATGCCGCAGCGAGAATAACGGCATCACCTTGCCGCTGCTGCCGCCGGCCTTGTGATAGATATGACTGTCCGCCGCAAATCCCAGCGTAAATTTCCCCCGGCCGCGCATCGCCCAGTCCGCTTCTTCGTAGTACAGGAAATAATCTTCCTGCATCGGCCCGACCTCCTGGACAAAGTCGGCAGACACCAGCATCGACGCGCCCATGATGTACGCGAGTTCACGCTCCACCGCCGCGACATCGATGACATCTGCCGGCCGCATGTTCTCGCCGATGTGCTCCATCGCGGCGTTGTCTGGATTCATGCGCCCGCCTGCCAATGCCTGGATGCGATCCGGCTGCGCGTAGTAACGCAGCATCGAACCCACCATGCCGATCTTAGGATCGCCCAGTGCGCGTCGAACCAGTGCGCTCAAAGCATCGCGATGAACCACCGTGTCGGTGTTCACCAGCCAGAAGAAATGCGCATCGAGCGCGGCGGCGCGCATGCCGACATTGCAGCCGCTCGCGAAACCCAGGTTGCCGCCCGAGCGAACCAGCGTCAGGCGACACTCTGGCAACGCGGGCGGTAACGGCGCAATGGACGCATCGGCGATCCGGTAGGCTACTGCCTCGACGATGACGTTCGCCGTCACCCGATCGACACCCTCATGCGTACGCCACGCGGAATCACGTCGCGGAGCCTCGCACCACGCGGCGATGTGCTCGACCGACTGGTCGCCCGATTCATTGTCGACGACATAGATATGAAAGTCCGGATACGCCTGCGCCAGCAGCGAATCCAGGCACTCGACGGTGTCGCGCCAGTTGTTCCAGTTCACCAGCACGACGGCGACGCGCGGCTGATCGTGGTTCGCTGCCATGATAGGTTCAACTCAAGTGTACGTGCGAAGGCCGCACCTGCTGTTCGCCAAGCAACCACGCATATGCGTCGTAGGTCTTCTGTCCCGCCATCGGCCAGCCAAAGTCGCGCGTGATGAGCGATCGTCCGGAGCGACCCATGCTGCTGCGTTCCTCCACAGTAGTGGATAAAGCGGCACGCAAACCCCGTGCAATACCCGCAGCGTCAGGCTCGACCCACCACCCTGCGTTGATCCGTTCGAGAACCGCCCACGGCGTGCCGCGTGTCGTGAGCACCGGAATGCCGTACGACAACGCTTCGGCGATCACCACGCCGAAATTTTCCGAGAAGGTAGGCAGCACGAACACATCGGCGGATTCGAACAGTCGGCGCTTCTGCTCGCCCGCTACCGGTCCGGGAAATTCGAAATCGGCTTCCAGTCGATGACTGGATACCAGCTGCTGGATCTCAGCCTGGTGGCCGCCTTCGTCGGGGCCGGCCACGACGACTTTCCAGCCGGGCTGTCGCGCGACGCGCCAGGCGTCGACGAACTGCGCCAGCCCTTTCTTCGGGTGGATACGCGACATGAACAGCATCCGGCGTTGTGCCTTCGTTGGGGCATGTTTTGCCACCGTTTCCGGCAGCGGTACGCCAGCGGGCACGATGGCGATCGGCTGTTTCAATCCGGTCCGGCGCACCGACTCCGCTTCGCTGTCCGCACTGACGACAAACATCGCCGCCGATTCGAGCAGGCGTCGCTGGTAGAGCGCACTGGCGATTCGCTTCTTGCGCGCCTTGTAACTCAATGCCCAGGGTTCCAGCATGCCGTGCGGGCTGATGACCAGCGGGATGCCATGTTTTGCAGCGTAGCTCGCGGCGATGAAATTCGTGTAGCCCCACAAGCCGTTGTCGTGGATCAGGCGTGGGCCTCGAGCGGGTAGGCTCCGCTCTATGGATCGTGCGAAGTCGTTGGACCACAGCGCTCGCCCACCGATGCGAAGCGCATGCGCCGGCGCAGTCGCGGCCTTTGCCGGGACAACGGCATCGCCCGCACGCAGGCT
Organism: Steroidobacteraceae bacterium; assembly: GCA_040509875.1. Lineage (GTDB taxonomy): Bacteria > Pseudomonadota > Gammaproteobacteria > Steroidobacterales > Steroidobacteraceae > Steroidobacter. The sequence continues at coordinate 3,815 of JBEVKB010000128.1, forward strand.
ATCCACATAAACCAGCGACACTGCGCAACCGACATCGACCAGTGCATCGGCAAGTTGCGGCACGACCTGCGCCGGGCCGCCGGATTCCCGGTCGAGCGACATCACCGTCTGCACCACGCTCAGCATCTACGTTCTCGCCAGCAGCCGGTCATACGCGGCGAGAAAAGGCTGGAACGCAACTTCGGCCGAGAAACGAGTCACGACCGTTTCCCGGGCGCGCTCGCCCATCTTCAAATTGAGCTGCGCATCGGAGCACAGGGTCAGCAGGCGATCCGCAAGTTGCTCTGCGTCGTCGAGCGGCACCAGGAACCCATCGTAGCCATCCGCGATGATCGCATCCGGGCCGCCGCTGCGCGTGGACACGACGGGCACGCCGCAAGCCATGGCTTCGATGACTACCAATCCAAGGCCTTCTTCATCGGAGGGCAGCGCGAAACAGGCAGCGCCGCGAAACAGGTCCCGCAACACTTCGAACGACGGTTCCTTGACTATCTCGACCTGCTTCTGCAGGTGGCTCAGTTCGGCGCGTGCCGACTCGGACAACTCACCTTGTCCGGCGAATATCAATCGCGGCGGGTCGGTGAGCTTCGCGCATAGCAATGCATAAGCCTTGCACAGCAGTGCGACGTTCTTGCGCGGGTCCGACATTCGCCCCACGCACAGGATGTAGGGACGGTCGGCGAGCAATGTGCCTCGATCCGCGACCGGCGAGAAGGCTTCGCAGTCGATGCCCGGCGGCGCATTCAGGACAGCGGTGCGTGAACGCGCGACCGTTCGGCTCGCGTAATCGAGCATCCACCGGTTCTCCACCATCACGGCGTCGACGGCCTGCAACGCTCGCTCTTCGCAGCGACTCACGATGTGCGTCATCGTTCGACGCCACAGGCGCACGAGCGGACTGCCCATCAGCAATGCCTTGCGACGCTCCACCGCCGCTCGCGTCGCCACCTGGAGCACGACCGGCCTGTTGCAACCGATGACGGCAAAGGCGGGCGCGGCCGAGCCGGAGACCACCTGGATGAGATCGCATTGCTGTAAGGCCTGCGTCAGCAGTGGCGTGGATCTGAGTCGTTGGAATTCGAATTCCGTGGCTATCGCACCGAAGTGGGTGAAGGCCCGGCCGTTCCAGACACCTTCCGTGGATCGTGGATGACTGCGCCAGGTTCGAGGCGCCAGCAGTCGCAGGCTGCAATCGTCGCGGCTGGACGTGGCCATGGACATGAGCTTCAGCCGGTAGCGACCGGTGCGTTCGATCTGGGCGCACAGGAAGTCGGCGACTGCAGGCACGCCGCCGCCGCTGGCCAGTGCTGGAGCCAGAACACCTATGGTTGGGAGGAGGGATGTTCCGGACAACAGAGACCTCACATTCTTCTCATTTCTTCCCCCGGTCGCCGGGGGAGGAAGTTGAGAGAAGGTACGGAGATTTGATGAAGGTCATGTGACTGCGATCGCCCCACGTACAAATATGACGCCGCCGTGACACATCGCTGCAACACAGACGCAATAGCGTACGCACCGTGCAGA
>JBEVKB010000129.1:0-22795 GCA_040509875.1 Steroidobacteraceae bacterium
TCGACGCCGGTGAAGCCGATCTGCTGGAAACCCAGTTCGCGCCCCCACCGACGGATCGATGCAGCGAGCAGGTGCGCTGAGGATTCATCTGGCATGAGTGACGGTCGAGGGTGGTCCCATTATGCGGCGGCACGTGATTATACTGCCGCATGACCAAACTGCCGCTTGCAGTGCACACCGCGGCCCAGGTGCGCGCTTTCGATCAGCATGCCATCGATGTATTGCACATTCCTGCGTACGACCTGATGTGTCGAGCGGGCGAAGCGGCGTTGGGAGCATTGCGAAGCTGCTGGCCCGCATCGCAGCGGGTAGTGGTGATCTGCGGCTCCGGCAACAACGGCGGCGATGGTTATGTCATCGCGCGGCTCGCTCGCGAAGAGCGATTGCAAGTCACCGTCATCGGGCTGACGCCACTCTCCGACCTGCGCGGCGCTGCCTTGCGAGCGGCGAACGAGTTCGTTGCTGCGGGCGGCGAGATCGCGCCGTGGAGCGACACTTGCGTGGATGGCGCCGAAATCATCGTCGATGCCATTTTCGGTACCGGCCTGTCCCGCGATGTCAATGAGCGCATCGCTGAGTGCATCGGCGTCATCAATCGAGCTGGTGCTCCGGTGCTGGCGCTCGATATTCCCTCCGGTTTGCACGCGGACTCGGGTCGCATCATGAGAGCGGCGGTTCACGCCGATCGCACCATTGCCTTCGTCGGGCTCAAGCTCGGTTTCTATGTGGGCAACGGTCCGGACTGCTGTGGCGTCGTGATGTTCGACAGCCTCGACCTGCCATCGATTGCCGATACGGCGACGACGGCGGCGATGCGTATCAGCGAGGACGCGCTCGCCGACCTGCTGCCGCCGCGACGACGCACGACCCACAAAGGTCAACAGGGTCACGTGCTGGTCATCGGCGGCGGGCCTGGAATGGCAGGGGCTGCACGTCTTGCAGGTGAGGCTGCGTTGAGAGTTGGCGCGGGTCTCGTCACCGTAGCCACGCGACCTGAGAATGTGGCCTCCGTCATTTCCGGCCGGCCCGAGCTGATCTGCCGCGGCGTCGAGCGCTTCGAGGATCTGGAGCCGCTGCTGGAACGCGCGGACGTGTTGGCGATCGGGCCCGGACTGGGCACAGATCCATGGGCCATGGCGATGGTCGAAGCCACCATCGGTTACGGCAAACCCGCGGTGGTGGATGCGGATGCCTTGAATCTCATCGCCAGCACCTCGCGTGCGAGCGATCACTGGATATTGACGCCGCATCCTGGCGAAGCCGGTCGATTGCTCGGGATTTCGACGGCGGCTATCCAGGCGGACCGATTGTCGGCGGCGCAAGCCATCGCAGCTCGTTATGGTGGCGTCGTCGTGCTCAAAGGCGCGGGCACGCTGGTCGTATGTCGCGATCATCTGCCGTGCATCTGCGACCAGGGAAATCCCGGCATGGCGTCTCCCGGCATGGGCGATGTGTTGACGGGTGTGATCGCCGGTATCGCCGCTCAGACTGCGGATTTTGCGGGTGCCGCGCGAGCCGGCGTGCTCGTGCATGCGATGGCGGGCGACATGGCGGCGCGTCGCGGTGAGCGCGGCCTGCTGGCGACGGATTTGTTTACCTACCTGCCGATATGCGTGAACCCAACTCAACGACTCTGACGGCGGCAACTGTCGAGCAGATGCGTGCGATCGGAGCGGCGCTGGGCAGCGCTCTTCAGTCCGTGTCCTGCGCCGTGGTCGTCGCCATTCGCGGCGAACTGGGAGCCGGCAAAACCACGCTGGTGGGCGGATTGCTGAATTCGCTTGGGCTCAAAGGTCCGGCGCGCAGCCCGACCTACACGCTGATCGAGCCTTACGAACTGGGCAACCGGGGCATCCATCATCTCGATCTGTACCGGCTGGTCGATCCTTCCGAGGTCGAGGCCCTTGGCATTCGCGACCTGCTGGTCGACAACGCCGTGTTGTTGATCGAGTGGCCGGAGCAGGGTGGCGATTTCGTTCCACCGGCGGATATCCGCATCGCCATTACCTACTCGAATGCCCCCGCTCACGGCCGCGAAGTGACGGTTTCGTCTCATACACCGGCCGGCGCGCAGCTTCTTGCCGCATTCACGGGTGCCATCAAGCTGTAGGTACGTATCGTATCTTGCTAATTTCGCTTGATATTGGCGCGCGTGGTGCTAGATTATTCGCCACCATGCAGCGCCGCAGATCCCCTTGGTTTTTGGCCCTCGCGTTCCTCGCGAGCTGGTCCTGCCTGGGAGTCGCCGTTCCAGCCCTTGCGGCTCCCGCCAAGACCATTTCAGTTCAGGACGTAAGGCTCTGGGCTGGGCCGGATGGAACGCGGGTCGTCCTCGACCTGTCGGAGCCGGTGCGTCATTCGATCACCACGCTGCGCAATCCCGATCGCGTCGTCGTCGACATCCAGAATGCGCGCCTGGTGAAATCCGAGCGCGACCTGCCGCAAGGGCAGGGCTTCGTGAAGCAGTTGCGGATCGGCGCTCAGGGGGATGGCGTGCTGAGAGTCATCGTCGATCTGGCTGCCGCCGCGACGATCGAAAGTTTCGCCGTCGGGCCATCCGGTGACTATGGCAATCGACTGGTCATCGATCTCGAAAAACCTGCTGGCGTATCGACAATTGTACCCGCGACGGTGAAATCGGTGCCGGCTGCGACCGGTCGCGACATCGTCATCGCCGTCGATGCGGGTCATGGCGGCACCGACCCCGGCTCCATCGGCAAGCGGGGCACTTACGAGAAGGATGTAACTCTGGCCATCGCGCGCCGGCTCAAGGAACGCATCGATCGCGAGCCGGGCATGCGTGCCGTCCTGACGCGCGACGGCGATTATTTCGTGGTCCATCGCGACCGGATCGCCCGCGCCCGCAAGCAGCAGGCCGACATGTTCATCTCCGTTCACGCCGATGCCTTCCACGATCGTTCGGTCGCCGGCTCGTCGGTTTACACGCTGAGCGTGAAAGGGGCGACTGACGAATCCGCGCGCTGGCTGGCCCATCGCGAAAACGCCGCCGATCTCATGGGCGGTGTCTCGCTCGACGACAAGGACAGTGTGCTCGCGTCCGTGCTGCTCGATCTGTCGCAGGGTGCAAGCATGACTGCCAGTGTCGATGCTGCCGCGAGAGTGCTTCAGGAGCTGGATCGCGTCGGCAACGTGCGTCGTCGCGCGGTCCAGAACGCCGGCTTTCTCGTGCTGAAATCGCCGGACATTCCGTCGATGCTGGTGGAGACGGCGTTCATCTCGAATCCCGGTGAGGAGCTCAAGCTCTCGGATCCCAAGCACCAGGCGCTGCTCGCTGAAGCCATCCACGCCGGTGTACGCAATTACTTCAGCGGCAACCCGCCGCCGGGCACGCGCTTCGCGCAATTGCGCGGAAACACGGAAGGCGGCGCCGTCGTCGCGCAAAGCGACGTCATTGCCATCGGCGGTGCTTCGCGCTGAGCCTCTGCTATCCTGCGGCGATATTTACGTCTGCGCGCCGCCATGCCGATCCGCATCCTGCCCGAACAACTGATCCACCAGATCGCCGCCGGTGAAGTGATCGAACGCCCCGCGTCCGTGATCAAGGAACTGGTGGAGAACAGCATCGATGCAGGCGCGCGGCGCATCGAGATCGATATCGAAGACGGTGGCGCGAGACTTTGTCGTGTGCGTGACGACGGCAGCGGCATCGTCAGCGAAGAGTTGGCGCTCGCCCTGTCGCGTCATGCGACCAGCAAGATCACCAGCATCGATGACTTGGAACGCGTCGCCACCCTGGGATTTCGTGGCGAGGCATTGCCCAGCATCGCCTCCGTCGCGCGAGTAAGGCTTTGTTCGCGCGCTCACGGCAGCGCCACGGCATTTGCCATTTCAGCCGACAACGGCCACTTGAGCGACCTGGAACCGGCGGCTCATCCGGTGGGCACCACCATCGAAGTGCGCGACCTGTTCTTCAACGTTCCGGCGCGGCGTAAATTTCTGCGCGCCGAGCGCACTGAGTCGCAGCACATTGCGCGAATGGTAGAGCGGTTGTCGCTCGCTTGTTTCGGCACTGGCTTTGCCTTGAAGGTCGGCAACAAGCTCACCGCCGACTATCCGGCCGCCGACACACATCTGCAGCGCGAACAGCGTGTCGCCCAGATCGTCGGCGACGAGTTCATGGCGAACGCCTTGTACATCGAGCATGAAGCCACCGGCTGCAAGCTCTCGGGATGGATCTGCCAGCCGACGTACGCGCGCGGTCAGCCCGATCTCCAATACTTCTATTTGAACGGCCGCACGCTGCGCGATCGGCTGGTCAGCAGTGCGCTGCGCATGGGTTATCGCGACGTCATGTTCGGCGGGCGTCATCCGGCGTATGTGCTGTTCATGGATATCGATCCTGCGCAGGTCGACGTGAACGCGCATCCCGCCAAGATGGAAGTGCGTTTTCGCGATGGCCGCCACGTGCACGATTTCCTGTTTCGCAGTATCGAACGCGTGCTGCGATCGACGCATGCAGGTGCCGAACCGACCGAAGGTGTTTCGCAACCTGCCGCGCCTACCGACGTAAGCCGACTCACGTCGTCCGCAGATTCCGCGCAGATGTGGCCGTCGCGCGGCCCGTCGCAATTCACGCCGCCATCGTATTCATCGCAATCCAATCTAGGTCTGCGTGTCGCCGAACCTGCGGCGCCACAGTTTCAGCCACGGCCCATGCTTGCGCAGGCTGCAGAGCAGTCCTCGGAAGCGAGCGGTCCACCGCTGGGCTTTGCACTCGCGCAATTGCACGGCGTCTATATCCTCGCGCAATCCTCCGATGGGCTGATCCTGGTCGACATGCACGCAGCCCACGAGCGCACCACCTACGAGCGGATGAAAAGTGCGTTTGCGGACGGCGCCGTTGCGAGTCAGCCGCTGCTGCTGCCGCTGTCGTTCAAAGTGTCGGTGGCGGAAGCGGACATGCTCGAAGAGCAGAGCGCATTGCTGCTGCGTGCCGGCCTTGAAGTGGAACGCAGCGGACCCGCGAGCATTTGCGTCCGCGCCATTCCCGCACTGCTGCCGGCGTCGGATATAGAAGAGTTGATCCGGCGCCTCGGCGCCGACCTGGTGGAGCACGGCGTCACCAGCGGCGTCGAAGAAGCGATGAACGAGGTGCTCGGGACCATGTCCTGCCACGGCGCCGTGCGCGCCAATCGCAACCTGACCATTCCCGAGATGAATGCGTTGCTGCGTGAGATGGAACGCACCGTCCGCAGCGATCAGTGCGTGCATGGTCGGCCGACGTGGAGCCATGTAAACATGACCGAACTGGATCGGATGTTCCTGCGCGGCCGATGAGTGCCGCCCCCGGACTTCCTGCGGTCCTCATCATGGGGCCGACAGGCGCCGGCAAGACCGACCTGGCGATGCGGCTCGCCGACCGGTTGCCGGTGGAGATCGTCAGCGTCGATTCGGCGATGGTCTATCGCGGTCTCGACATCGGCACCGGCAAGCCCGATGCGCAACTGCTGCGCCGTTATCCACACCACCTGGTCGATGTCCTCGATCCTTCGCAAACTTATTCGGCGGGACAATTTGTCCGCGATGCTCACCGATTGATCGTAGAGATCCACGGGCGAGGTCGGTTACCTTTGCTCGTCGGCGGCACCATGCTGTATTTCCGCGCGCTGCGACGAGGTCTGGCTGCAATGCCCGAGGCCGATCCGGCGATTCGCGCCATCATCAATGCCGAGGCGGCGGAGCGAGGTTGGCCTGAATTGCACGCCGAGCTGGCGCGTATCGATGCGAAAGCGGCAGCGCGAATCCAGCCGAACGACGGGCAACGCATCCAGCGAGCGCTGGAAGTGTTCCGGATTTCCGGCTCCTCGCTGAGCGATCTGCATGCCGCGGCGGCACCGCCGGATCCGCGCTTCAGGTTTATTGCGACAGCATGGACGCCAGGCGTGCGCGAACGGCTCTACGAGGCCATCGATGCACGCTTTCACACGATGATGGAACGAGGTCTGCTGCGTGAGGTCGAACTGCTCTTCAATCGAGGGGATCTGCATGCGGATCTGCCGGCGGTGCGTTCGGTTGGCTATCGCCAGCTGTGGGAGCATCTGTCGGGTGAGGTCGAACTGCAGGCTGCGGTCGCCAATGCAATCTTTGCTACGCGACACCTGGCCCGCCGGCAACTGATGTGGTTGCGGGCGGAAACCGACATACGTAGCTTCGATCCCCTTGAATCGCAGGCTGGCGCCCAAATGGAGCAATTCGTTGCAGCACACTGGTCGGATCGCAGGTAGAACGCAACGCATCGGGATGAACATATCGGAGAGCGTCAGCGTCAGTATTAGACGAAAGCTCGCCATGGATCGTGATTTCGCTGTGCTAGACTGCGGCGCTGCAACGCACACTGGACAGTGCGCGTCGACTGGCCTCCGGCTGCACGGAAGCGGCGAAAACGGCGGCGCTGATATACACAAGAATTCGGAGCAATAACAAGGAGATCGATGATGGCCAGAGGGCAATCATTACAGGACCCGTTCCTGAACACTTTGCGCAAGGAGCGCGTCCCCGTCTCCATTTACCTGGTGAACGGTATCAAGTTACAAGGGCAGATCGATTCGTTCGATCAGTTCGTGGTGCTGTTGAAGAACAGCGTCAGTCAGATGGTCTACAAACACGCGATCTCCACCGTGGTCCCGGCGCGCAGCATTCGCTTGCCGGCGACTGACGAAGAGGGTGGCGAGATCACCGGCACGGTCGAATGATCCTGCAACGATGGCTGCCGGCGATATCGTTGCCGGCGCATTGGAGCTGACGGTTGTTCGAGCGTCCTCGTAGTGGCGAACGCGCGCTGCTGGTGCGCATCGGCATCGGGCGTGCGGTCGATCAGGATGAGCTTAGCGAATTCGAAGCGCTCGCACGTTCCGCGGGTGCCGAAGTCCTGCTGCTCATCAGCGGTACCCGGCGTAGTCCGGATCCGCGCCTGTTCGTGGGCAGCGGCAAGGCAGAAGAAATTCACGAGCAGGTCAAAGCGCTCGGTGCCGAGCTGGTGCTGTTCGATCACAACCTGTCTCCAAGCCAGGAACGCAATCTCGAAGCGCTGCTGCAATGTCGCGTGCTGGATCGCACCGGCCTGATCCTCGACATCTTCGCGCAGCGTGCCCGCAGTTTCGAAGGTCAGTTGCAGGTAGAACTGGCGCAACTGCGCCACATGTCGACACGACTGGTCCGGGGCTGGACTCACCTCGAACGCCAGAAAGGTGGCATCGGCCTGCGCGGTCCCGGCGAAACGCAGCTGGAGACCGACCGGCGACTGCTGGCGAACAAGATCAAAACCCTGCGCGCCCGCCTCGATAAGGTGGTCACGCAGCGCGAAACAACCCGCCGCGAACGCAAGCGTGCCGAAGTGCCGACCATCGCGCTCGTCGGTTACACCAATGCTGGCAAATCGACGCTGTTCAATTCGATGACCGGCGCGGACGCCTATGCAGCGGACAAGTTGTTCGCCACGCTGGACCCGACGGTGCGCAGGCTCGAATTGCCCGATGCGCGACACGCGCTGCTCGCCGACACAGTTGGATTCGTGCGCGACCTGCCTCACGAACTGGTGGCGGCCTTTCGTTCGACGTTGCAGGAAGCGCGCGAGGCCATGGTGCTGCTGCATGTGATCGATGCCGCGGACCCGCATCGCAGTGAGCGCATCGCCCAAGTGAACCAGGTGCTCACGGAAGTGGGCGCTGGCGACATTCCGCAGATCGAAGTCTTCAACAAGGTCGATCTGCTCGGCGAAGCACCGCGGGTCGATGTCGAACGCGGAGTCTTCGACGACACCGGCGTCGAGAGCGAGCGCGTACGCCGGGTATGGCTGTCGGCGCAGAGCGGTACCGGCTTGGAGTTGCTGGTCGATGCGATCGGTAAATTCATCGGCCCCGAGCTGGTCCACCGCCATGTCGTCCTGCAGCCGCAGGATGGTCGCGCCAGGGCGAGATTTTTCGCGGCCGGCGCGGTAGTGAACGAGCGATCGCTGCCCAGCGGCGCCTCCGACCTGGAAGTGTCCATGCCGCGGCTGGCGTTCGAACACCTGTGCAGAAATGAAGGGATCGACAGCGAATCGGTAGCAAATGCTTGTACGACCGCGGAGCCGTTCCTAGAATCGCGGCTTCCGGACTCGCACCTGAGCTGAAGTTCGACGTTCCTTGCAGTCCGCGCCCACGACGTTCCGCATATGCGGGCAACATGAGCCGGTGAATCACACTAGAATCACGGGCCTCCGGATCGAACGGGGGCGTATCGTGGGCGAAACAGACGATGTCGTCCCCGCGGACACCAAACACATTGCCGTCCGATTTCCGGCGCGGTGAGTCAAGAGGCGAACATGGCCTGGAATGAATCCGGCGGTAACAACTCCGGCGGCAAGCGCAATCCCTGGGGCAATGGCAACAAGCCCGACCAGGGGCCGCCCGATCTCGATGAGGTCGTGCGCAACCTGCAGAAGCGGCTCGCTGCGCTATTCGGCGGCTCAGGCTCCGGTGGCAACCGTGGCGCATCGAGCGGCACCGGTGGGCCCGGCCGCAATCTCAGCATCGGCACCATCGCGCTGGTCCTGCTCGTGGTCTGGGCGCTGACCGGGTTCTATCAGGTCGACGCTGCCGAGCGTGGGCTGGTGTTTCGCTTCGGCAAGCACGTGGCCACCACTATGCCGGGTCCGCGCTGGCACCTGCCCTGGCCCATCGAAAGCAAGCAGGTGGTGAACATCCAGACCATCGAGAGTTTCACCGAGACCACGCGCATGCTGACCTCGGACGAGAACATGGTGGATATCAACCTGGAAGTGCAGTTCCGTCGCGCCAATCCGCTCGACTACGCCTTCAACGTCGCCAAGCCCGACGACACGCTGGAAGAAGTCAGCGAGAGCGCGATCCGCGAGGTCATCGGTCGCAGCAAGCTCGATGAAGTGCTCGAATCGGGTCGCCAGGAAATCGTGGCGCGCACCAAGGAACTCATCCAGCGCACGCTCGATGCGTACAAGATCGGCATCGAGGTCACGACCGTCAACCTGCAGGACGTGAAGGTGCCGAACGAAGTGGCGCCCGCACAGCAAGATGCAATCAAGGCGCGCGAGGATCGAGATCGACTGTCGCTGGAAGCGCAGGCTTACTCCAACGACCGCATTCCGCGAGCTCGCGGTGACGCGGTACGACTGACCCAGGACGCACAGGCCTATCGCGCCAGCAAGGTCGCCGATGCGGAAGGCGAATCGCAGCGCTTCACCAAGCTGGTCGCCGAATACGAACGCGCGCCGGCTATCACCCGCGAACGTCTTTATATCGAGACCATCGAGGCAGTGCTGGCCGCGAGCAAGAAAGTCATCGTCGATACGGACGGCAACGGGCAGGTCATCTATCTGCCGCTCGACAAGATTCTCGAGCAGAACCGACGGGCACTGCGCAGCGATGGCGCGGAGGCCACCATGACTATCGAGCGGCCGGTGACGGTCAGTGGCTCATCGACGGACGATCGTCGCACGCGAGGTTCACGCTAATGGCAAGTCGACCGTTTCTCATCCTGATCGCCGTTGCGGCCGCCGCGCTCATGTTGGCGCTGTCGGCGTTCACGCTGCGCGAGACCGAGCTCGCCATCAAATTCAGCTTCGGCAAGATCGTCAATGCCGAGTACCAGCCCGGCCTGCATTTCATGGTGCCGTTCGTCAACAACGTGCGCAAATTCGAAAAGCGCATCGTCACGCGCAACTATCCTTCCGAGCAGTTCCTGACCAGCGAAGGCAAGATCCTGCGCATCGATTTCTTCGTCAAATGGCGCATCAACGATGTGTCCACGTTCTACCAGGCCACCTCGGGCGGCGATGAGGAAATCGCGGCCGGACGACTCGGCAGCATCGTGAAGGACGGCATCAAAGGCGTGATCGCGCGTCGCACTATCCAACAGGTGGTGGCGGCGGAGCGTACCGAATTCACCGGCGAGATCCTGAAGATCGGCGAAGCCGGCACGCGCGGCCTCGGGCTGCAACTGGTGGATGTGCGCGTGAAAAAGATCGATCTGCCGGAAGAAGTCAGCGAGTCGGTGTTCGGCCGCATGCGCCAGGATTTCGATCGCCAGGCGAAACAATTGCGCGCGGAAGGTGAAGAGAATGCCGAGAAGCTGCGCGCCGAAGCGGATCGACAGCGCACGGAGCTGTTGGCGGAAGCACGTCGTGAAGCCGAAATCATACGCGGCGACGGCGATGCCCACGCGGCTGAGATCTACGCCAAGGCTTACAGCCGTAATGCGGAGTTCTACAGCTTCCATCGCAGCCTGCAGGCCTATCGCCAGTCCATCGGTTCCGACAGCGATGTGCTGGTATTGAAACCGGATAGTGAATTCTTCAGGTACCTCAAGCGCTCGACGCCGCGTTGATCGCGGCGAGCTGACGCGACGCGGCAGTCATATGAACTGGTCGGACCTGCTGGGCGCGTTTGCGCTGTACCTGATGCTGGAAGGCATACTGCCCTTCGTCAACCCGCAGGCCATGAAGCGTGTCATGCTCTCGTTCGCGAATCTCGCCGACCGTCACCTGCGCGTGTGGGGATTCGCCAGCATGCTGGCTGGCGTGATTCTGCTCTACGCGGTACGCGGTTAGTTAGAATGGATGGGTCGCGCCTTGACGATCGCCACCGACTCCCGTTTGTAGTGCACACCAGATGCAGAAACTCATGCGCACCCGTCGTTTACTAAACCGTCTTTCAACTCGCGCTGCATTCCTATGATCAAGAACGTGGTTGTCATCGGCGCCCAATGGGGCGACGAAGGCAAGGGCAAGATTGTCGACCTGCTGACCGATCGCGTCGGCGGTGTGGTGCGTTTCCAGGGCGGCCACAATGCCGGCCACACACTCGTCATCAACGGTCGCAAGACAGTGTTGCGATTGATTCCGTCGGGCATCCTGCATGACGGCGTGACCTGCTTCATTGGTAACGGTGTGGTGCTGTCGCCCAAGGCGCTGTTCGAGGAAATGGACGAACTGCAGCGTGCGGGCATCGAAGTGCCCAAGCGCCTGCGCATCTCTGAAGCCTGCCCGCTGATTCTTCGATATCACATCGCACTGGACCAGGCGCGGGAAAAGGCGATGGGCGCTGCCAAGATCGGCACCACGGGGCGCGGCATCGGTCCAGCTTACGAAGACAAGGTCGCGCGTCGCGCCATTCGCGTGCAGGACTTGTTTGCGCGTGAACGTTTCGCCGCGAAGCTCGGCGAAGTGCTCGACTATCACAATTTCGTACTGCGTAATTATTTCAAAGAGCCGGCGGTGGACTTCCAGCAGACGCTGGACGAAGCGATGGAACACGCCGAGCGCCTGCAGCCGATGGCTGCTGATGTTTCCGCAGAAGTGAATGGGATGATTCGCAGCGGCAAGCGGTTGCTGTTCGAAGGCGCGCAGGCTGCATTGCTCGATATCGATCACGGCACTTATCCGTTCGTGACTTCCAGCAACTGCGTTGCCGGACAAGCATGCGCCGGCGTTGGCATCGGCCCGCAGCAGTTGCATTACGTGTTGGGCGTGGCGAAAGCGTACGCGACGCGCGTCGGCAGCGGCCCGTTCCCCACCGAGCTCGACGACGAAGTCGGCGAGCACCTGCGGGTCAAGGGCAACGAATACGGCTCGGTCACCGGTCGTCCGCGTCGTTGCGGCTGGTTCGACGCGGCTTCGCTACGCAGAGTGGTGGAGATCAATGGCATCACCGGCCTGTGCATCACCAAGCTCGATGTGCTGGACGGTCTCGACACCGTGCGCATCGCAGTGGGCTACATGGTGCGAGGCGAGCGTCGTGACATTCTTCCCGTGGGCGCCGAAGCGATGGCCATCTGCGAGCCCATCTATGAAGAGCACGCTGGCTGGAAGCAGAGCACTGTGGGTGTGAAAACGTTCGGCGACCTGCCGCGGGCCGCGCAGTCTTACCTGCAGCGCTTGGAAGTGCTGACGGGTGCGCCGATCGCGATCATTTCGACTGGGCCGGATCGGGTCGAGACGATTGTGATGAAGCATCCGTTCGATTGATGATTTCCTCGCTCCTCCTCTCTCTTCTTTCCTCCTCCGGTCGCCGGGGGAGGGTAGGGAGGGGGCCTCCGAGTCTTCCCCATGCGTTCGACTAAGATTCAGACGCCCCCTCCTCAATCCTCCCCCGGTGACCGGGGGAGGAAGTAAGACCGATGTCTTCCGTCCTCATCATCGAAGACGACCAGGTCACCGCGCAGGAACTGCGCACTGAACTCGAACGCTGCAATTTCAGCGTCGACTCCTGCGACAACGGCACCGACGGCCTGGAGCGCGCCCGTACCGGCGCCTACGGCGTCATCACTCTCGATCGCATGCTTCCCGGCATCGATGGCCTGACGCTGGTCACTCGCCTGCGCGACGCAGGAATTCAAACGCCGGTACTGATGATCAGCGCACTGTCCGATGCCGACGAACGCGTCCGCGGCCTGCGTGCCGGCGGCGACGACTATCTCACCAAGCCGTTCCATCCCGATGAAATGGTCGCGCGCGTCGAAGCACTACTGCGTCGTCGCAGCGATCCATCGCGGGCGCTGACGTTGCGTCTCGGCGATGTCGAACTCGACATGATGCGTCGTGAAGCCCGTCGCGACGGTGTCTTGCTGGAACTGCTACCCACCGAGTTCCGCCTGCTCGAATACCTGGTGCGACACTCCGGCCAGGCGTTGACACGCACGATGATCTTCGAAGCCGTGTGGGGCTATCACTTCGACCCCGGCACCAACGTCATCGAAGTCCACATCGGGCGCTTGCGTCGCAAGCTCGACCTCCCCGGTCATGCCGACCTGATTCACACCGTGCGCGGTGTGGGATACGTGCTTGAAGCTCGCTGATTACTGGAGAATCAGCACCGCGCGCCTCTTGCCGGTGTACGGCGTCATGTTCGCCGTCTGGAGCGTCGTGCTGGTCGGTGTCGTGCAATGGGACACGATGAACTACCTGTCTGGTGTGGTCGATCAACTCCTCGAACAACGCGCGGACTATCTGCATGGCATCGAGCGTTCGCGATTACCGGAGGCCATGGCAGCGACCGGCGCTCTGGATCTGCGTGACGTGATGTACGTCGGCCTCTTCGATAGCTCGGGGCACTACGTCAGCGGCAACATAGACAGCCTTCCGGCCGGCATCACTACGGACGGCGTCATCCACCGGCTTCCCGAAGGCGTGCGACGTCGTGACGGTCGCGTTGCCCATGAAGTCAGGGCGTTGGCGCGGCCTGTCGCCACCGGTGAAATCCTGGTGCTCGCGCGTAATACCAGCGTCATCGATCAAGTCAGCACCATCATTCATCGCTCGCTACTGTGGGGTTTGTCGCTGACCATCATTCCCGGGCTCATCGGCGGCTTTTGGTTGGCGAGAGGGCCGCTTCGCCGCGTGCGCGCCATCGAGTCCGCGACGCAACCCATCATGCGAGGCAATCTGCGCGAGCGATTGCCCGTGTCTTCACGTCGTGACGAACTCGACCTGCTCGCCGGCATCGTCAACACCATGCTCGACGAAATCGAGCGATTGATGGGTGAGGTCAAAGGCGTGTGCGACAGCATCGCGCACGATCTGCGAACACCGCTCACTCGGGTGCGTGCTCAGTTACATCGGCTGCAGCGTGACGCCAGCGTCGCCAGCGAACGCGAAGGATTGGAGCAGGCCATCGGCGACATAGACAGCCTGCTGGAGCGTTTCCGTGCCCTGCTGCGTATTTCCGAGCTTGAAGACATGCAGCGCCGCGCAGGATTTTCCGAGGTGGATCTGCGTAGGACACTGCAGAGTGTTTGTGAGATTTACGCACCGGTGGCGGAAGACCGCCGGATTAGTTTCGACCTGGAAGCGGCAGAAGGCACTCTAGTGGTACGCGGCGACCCGCAGTTGCTGCTCGAAGCCCTGTCCAATATCGTGGACAATGCCATCAAGTTCACGCCGCAGTCGGGCAAGGTCCATATAGAAGTCACGGATAGCGTGCGAGGCATTCGCGTCGATGTCAGCGACACAGGGCCAGGCATTGCGCCTGCCGAACGAGGCATGGTCCTGCAACGTTTCTATCGTGGCGCGAGCGTCAATCGCTCCATCACCGGCTCCGGCCTCGGACTGTCCATCGTGGCGGCCATCGTCAAGCTGCACGGATTCAAGCTGGAAATCACCTCGGCGCCCTCGGGCGGTGCCCGCATTTCGGTGCTCTGTTGGCGGGATACAGAGACTGCCTGATGCCCTCGGGCATAGCACTTATCCCGGCAGACGCAGTCGATTTGACTCTGCCCACCGCCGGAAAGACTTTCATTCCGTACGCGGCGCAATCGCAGTCCAGCGCCGGCGCAGTCGGTGCGAAGTAGATAAAAAAGGTTTCATCTGCCTGCTCGGTGGAACCCCGGACGCAGCCCCATACTTCCCATCTCGATCCGCACAGTCCAGATTTCCATATTCCCATGCTCGGTATCGTTCGCATCGCCTTGCGCCGGCCTTACACCTTCGTGGTGCTGGCGCTGCTGATTCTGATCGTCGGGCCGCTGGCCGCCATGCGTACGCCCACGGATATTTTTCCGAATATCCGTATCCCGGTCATCAGCGTGGTCTTTCAATACACGGGGCTGCCGCCGGATGCCATGAGCGGACGCATCCTCACGCAGTTCCAGCGCGCGTTGACTACCACCGTCAACGATATCGAGCACACCGAAGCCAATGCCTATACGGGCTTCGGCGTGGTGAAAATCTTCTTCCAGCCGACTGTCGATATCAACACGGCGAATGCACAGGTCACGGCGATCTCGCAGACCATATTGAGACAGATGCCGCCCGGAGTGACTCCGCCGTTCATTCTCAACTACAACGCGTCGACCGTCTCGATCATCCAGTTTGCCCTGTCCGGCAGGGGCATGAGCGAACAGGCGCTGTCCGATCTGGGCACCAACTTCATACGTACGCGCTTGGTGTCCGTGCCGGGCGCGAGCATGCCGCTGCCGTCGGGCGGCAAACAGCGGCAGATTCAGATCGACCTGGATCCGGCGGCAGCTCAGGCCCGCGGCCTGTCGGGCCAGGACATCGCCAATGTTCTGGCTGCGCAGAACCTGATCACACCGGTGGGCACGCAGAAGATCGGGCGCTTCGAGTACTCGATACAGCTCAACAACAGTCCTGCGGCCATTGCGGACCTGGGTAGACTGCCGGTCAAGATCGTCGATGGCGCCACTGTCTATCTTCGCGACGTGGCGAACGTGCGCGACGGCAATCCTCCGCAGTCAAACATCGTGCACGTGGACGGCGGTCGCTCGGTGCTGCTCAACGTTCTCAAGAACGGTTCCGCGTCGACGCTTGCCGTCATCGCCGGTGTGAAGCGCATGGCCCAGGAGATCAAGCCCTCGCTGCCCGAGGCGCTGCAGATCAAGCCGATCGGCGATCAATCGTTATTCGTGAGCGGCGCGATCAGCGGTGTCGCCGTCGAAGGTGTGATCGCCGCTGCGCTCACCAGCTTGATGATCCTGCTGTTCCTCGGCAGTTGGCGTTCGACCGTCATCATCGCCGTGTCGATCCCACTGTCCATCCTCGGTTCGCTGACGTTGCTGTCCATGATCGGCGAAACGCTGAATATCATGACGCTCGGCGGCTTGGCGCTGGCGGTAGGCATCCTGGTCGACGATGCGACCGTCACCATCGAGAACATCAACTGGCACCTGGAGCAGGGCAAGGATGTCGAGACCGCGATTCTCGATGGCGCCGCGCAGATCGTGACGCCGGCGTTCGTCTCGCTGCTGTGTATCTGCATCGTGTTCGTGCCCATGTTCTTTCTCGAAGGCGTGTCGCGCTTCCTGTTCGTGCCCATGGCCGAAGCGGTGATGTTCGCGATGGTGTGTTCGTTCATTCTCTCGCGCACCCTGGTGCCGACGATGGCGAACTACCTGCTGCAACGTCATTCGGATCACGCCCATGCCGAGTCGGCAGCAGCCCCGCGTAATCCCCTGGTGCGATTCCAGCGCTCATTCGAGGCCAAATTCGAGCGATTTCGCGGCGGCTATCGCGAACTGCTGGCGCTTGCGCTGGCGAACCGGCCTAAGTTCCTCACCGGCTTCCTGGTATTCGTGGTGGCGTCGTTTGCATTGGTGCCGTTTCTCGGCCGCGATTTCTTTCCATCCGTCGACGCCGGCCAGATCATGATCCACGCACGTGCGCAGGCAGGCACGCGTGTGGAAGAGACGGCGCGGATTTTCAGCGGCGTCGAGAAGGCGATTCGCGACATCATTCCGCCGGACGAACTCGGTTCCATTGTAGACAACATAGGCATGCCGTCTTCGGGCATCACCATGGCGTACAACAACACTGGCACGGTGGGTTCGCAGGATGGCGATATCCAGATCACCTTGCAGGAAGACCATGAGCCGACAGCGCAATACGTGCGGCGCCTGCGCGAAGAATTGCCGAAGCGATTTCCCGGCACCACCTTTGCTTTCACGCCCGCCGACATCGTGAGCCAGATCCTTAATTTCGGTTCGCCGGCGCCGATCGATCTGCAGGTGCGCGGCCAGAATCTCGCCGCCAACTTTGCCTACGCGGACAAGTTGCTGAACGACATTCGACGCATCCCCGGTATCGCCGATGCCCGCCTGCAGCAGCCGAGGTCCATGCCGATGTTCAGTGTCGATGTCGATCGCACTCGCGCACAGTATTCGGGTGTCACCGAGCGTGACGTGACGAACAGCATGGTGGTCAACCTCGCGGGATCCTCGCAGGTGTCGCCTACGTTCTGGCTGAATCCGCAGAATGGCGTGCAGTATCCGATCGCCATCCAGACCCCGCAGTATCAGCTGGAAGATGTATCGGCGTTGCAGAGCTTGCCCATCACCTCGACGACCGCCACATCCAGTCCGCAACTGCTGGGTGCAATCGCCAACATTCAACGGGGATCCACCAGCGGCGTGATTTCCCAGTACAACATCCAACCGATGGTGCAGATCTACGCGACGACGCAGGACCGCGATCTCGGCTCGGTGGCCAAGGCTATTCGCCAGGTCATCGACGCTCACGCCAAGGATTTACCCAAGGGCTCCACGGTGGAGTTGCTCGGCCAGGTCAAGACCATGGAGAGTGCTTTCTCCGGCTTGATCTTCGGCCTGCTCGGCGCGGTGGTGCTGATCTATCTGCTCATCGTGGTCAACTTCCAGTCATGGAGCGATCCCTTCGTCATCGTCGCCGCGTTGCCCGCTGCGTTGGCGGGCATCGTCTGGATGCTGTTCGTGACGTTCACCGAGCTTTCGGTGCCGGCGCTGACGGGAGCCATCATGTGCATGGGCGTGGCGACGGCCAACAGCGTGCTCGTCATCAGCTTCGCTCGAGAACGCCTCGAACAGACCTCGGACCCACTTGTTGCTGCGCTCGACGCCGGTTTCGTGCGCTTTCGTCCCGTGCTGATGACGGCGCTGGCAATGGTCATCGGCATGACGCCGATGGCGTTGGGCCTCGGCGACGGTGGCGAGCAGAATGCGCCGCTGGGGCGTGCGGTCATCGGCGGACTGATCTTCGCGACCGCTGCAACTCTAATGTTCGTCCCGGTATTGTTCAGTATCGTCCACGCCAATTACGGACGCAGGGTACAGCCTGCGATCGGTGGAGAGCCTCATGTCGTCTCGTGAATCCAGTGTGCATGCCTTCGAGCCGCGACGGCTTCGATGGGTAGGCATCGTCGCAGCGGTGGGCGTCGTCGGCATCGTCGTCGCCGGCATTACCAGTCGCTCGGTCAGCGAAAGCAACGTACGCGAGTGGACAGATCAGCAGGCTGTGCCCACGGTTGCCGTCATCACGCCTAGTGCCGAGGGAACCGCTGCGACGCTGGATTTGCCGGGCCGCCTGGAAGCGACATCACGAGCACCGCTATACGCACGCGTTTCCGGCTATCTCAAAAACTGGAAAGTCGATATCGGAGCCAAGGTGAAAGCCGGGCAGTTGCTCGCGGAAATCGAAGCGCCCGATGTCGAACAGCAGCTGCTGCAGGCGCAGGCAGATCTCGCGAGTGCCGAGGCCAATGCAGCACTCGCCGCGAGTACCTCGAAGCGCTGGCAGTCGATGCTCGGCACCGACGCGGTGTCCAAGCAGGAAGTGGAGGAGAAGAGCGGCGACCTCGCCGCCAAGAAGGCGCTCGTAAACGCTCAGCGCGCGAATGTCGAACGGCTGAAGACGATGCAAGGATTTACCCGCATCGTCGCGCCATTCGATGGCGTGGTCACCGCGAGAGACACCGATGTCGGTGCGCTCATCAGTGCGGGAGGCAGCGGACAGGAATTGTTCGTCGTCTCGGACATCCGCCGCCTGCGTGTATATGTGAACGTGCCGCAGATCTTCGCCGCCAACCTGGCGACAGGAACCAAGGCATCGATTTCCGTTCCCGAACGTGCGGGCAAGACATATACGGCGATTGTCGAGTCCGCATCCGGAGCGGTGAACGTCGCGACGGGAACTACGTTGATTCAGCTGAGCGTCGACAACGCGGCGGGTGAGTTACTTCCGGGCGGTTACGCCAACGTCAACTTCGAACTGGCGCACGATGCGGCCATGCTGCGCATCCCCGCCAGTGCCTTGATCTTCGACCAGAACGGCACCTATGTGGCCGCCATCGATCCAGACAATCGCGTCGTTCTCAAGCCCGTAACCATCGCTCGCGATCACGGTGCCACCATCGAGATCGCGACCGGGCTGGTGGCTAGCGACCGCGTCATCGAGACGCCGCCCGACGGTATCGCTGCGGGAAGCGTCGTGCGAGTCGTCACTACTGCGCCGGCCGGAAAATCAGGCGATGCTGCGAAGGGCTGATCTCATGCGTGCGCTGCTTGCTGTAGTCGCTGTGGCGGTGTCGGGATGCTCTATGGCGCCTCCGCTGGAGTTGCCCGCGATTCCCGTCGCGCAGGACTACAAAGAGAAAGCGCCGTGGAAACAGGCGGCGCCGGCCGACCGTCTGCCTCGGGATTCCTGGTGGATGCTTTACAGCGATACCGAACTCGACCGATTGCAGGCCCGGCTTCTGGCGAACAGTCCCGATCTTGCCGCTGCCCTGGCTCGCTACAGCCAGGCCAAAGCATTCAGCGATCAGTTGCGCTCGGGGCTGCTGCCGTCATTGACGTTGAGCGGCGACGCGACCCGGTCCCGCCAATCCGAGAACGCACCGCCGAATGGAGGCTCTTCGCCGCGTTACTACAATGCGTATTCGCTGGGCGTCGAGGCAGACTACGAACTGGATTTATGGGGCCGCATTCGTAACAGCGTAGCCGCGGGAACGCTGTCCGCACAGGCGGTGGAGGCGGACTTGGAATCGGCACGCCTGAGCCTGCAGGCCGAACTCGCCGACAGCTATGTAACGTTGCGGGGGCTGGATCGACAGGCGGCTTTGTTGAATGACACCGTCGCTGCGTACGAACGTGCGCTCGACTTGACCAGTCAACGCCACGATGCCGGCATCGTTTCGGGGCTCGACGTCGCTCGTGCCGCCACGCAGTTGAACTCTGCACGCTCGCAGCGTTCGCAGAACCTGGCGCAACGCGCGACAGTCGAACATGCGATTGCAGCGCTAGTGGGCGAATCACCTTCGGAATTTTCGATTGCCCCGCGCGTGCTGGAATTGAAGCTGCCGCCGGTGCCGGCAGATGTGCCGTCGGATCTTCTGCAACGACGCGCCGATATCGCGGCCGCCCAACGGCGCACCGCGTCTGCCAATGCCAGCGTAGGTGTCGCCCGGGCCGCGTTCTTTCCTTCGATCGCCCTCAGCGGCACCTATGGATTTCGCAGCAACACGTCGGTGGACTGGCTGACAGCGCCGAATGCAGCGTGGTCCATCGGTCCATCGCTACTCTATGAACTGTTCGACAGCGGCAGGCGTAAAGCTGTGGTCGCTCAAGCACGAGCGGAGTTGGACGAGGCGGGTGCGCAATACCGCGGCGTCGTGCTGAACGCTTTCGTACAAGTCGAGGACAATCTCGCGCTGCTGAATCACTACGCGGACGCCAGCGAGTCGGAGCGCGCAGCAGTAATGTCGGCGCAGCAGGCACTCGACTTCGCCATGAATCGTTATCGCGAAGGCGCGGTGAGCTATCTCGAAGTCGTGCAGTCACAGACGACCATGCTCACATCCAGGCAGGAAGCACTAGACCTCGAAACACGGCAGTTGCGCGCGAGCGTGGGGCTCATCCGCGCGTTGGGTGGTGGCTGGACGCAGTAGGCGGGCCATTTTCCAGATGAAGGGTCTCGCCCGTCAGAGTGCGGTTTGATTCATCCGCGCCGACAGAACGGCCGCGTTCTCTCGGCGCTCGCTGTAGCGATCCACCAGGTGTGAAGCCACGTCACGGGTCAGCAGTGTGAACTTGACCAGCTCTTCCATGACGTCCACGACGCGATCGTAGTATGGCGAGGGCTTCATACGGCCGTCCTCGGTAAACTCCCGGTATGCCTTCGCCACGGACGACTGGTTAGGTATCGTAATCATCCGCATCCAGCGTCCGAGCACGCGCAGCTGCCCGACAGCATTGAACGACTGCGATCCGCCGGAAACCTGCATCACGGCGAGCGTCTTTCCTTGAGTGGGACGCACGGATCCCAGGCTGAGCGGAATCCAGTCGATCTGGGTCTTCATGATGCCGCTCATGGCTCCATGCCGCTCCGGAGAACTCCAGACCATGCCTTCCGACCAAGCCGCGAGTTCACGCAGTTCGTGCACCTTGGGATGGGTCTCGGGCGCATCGTCGGGCAGCGGGAGACCGGACGGGTTGAAGAATCTGGTCTCTGCGCCCATCGCACCTAGAATGCGTGCAGCTTCCTCTGCGAGCAACCGACTGTATGACCGGGTTCGAACCG
Organism: Steroidobacteraceae bacterium; assembly: GCA_040509875.1. Lineage (GTDB taxonomy): Bacteria > Pseudomonadota > Gammaproteobacteria > Steroidobacterales > Steroidobacteraceae > Steroidobacter. The sequence goes on from JBEVKB010000129.1 coordinate 20,816, forward strand.
ATCCATAGAGCAGGAGGATGCGCGGCGGATGTGTCGCGCGTAGCGGAGACCCAGGTTCCAGATCGGCCCGGAAATGCTCCTTCGCGATATGCGGCAGATCGTACAGAGATGGATTCATGGTCTATGCCGGCTTCGAGGCGGGGGCTCCAACCGCAGCCGGCGCCGCTGCAGAATCCAACCTGAATACACGTCGCCGCAGATACAGTGCGACTTGCACGAGCGCGATCAGCGCGGGCACTTCGACCAGCGGGCCGATCGCGGCGGCGAAAGCGACCTGTGAATGAATGCCGAAGACGCCGATGGCAATTGCGATAGCCAGCTCGAAATTATTTCCGGCGGCAGTGAAGGCGACCGTGGTGCTCCGCTCGTAGTCTGAGCCTAAGCGATAGGCCATGAAGAAGCTCAGCAGGAACATGATCGCAAAGTAGATAACCAGCGGAATGGCAACCCGCAGGACATCGAAGGGTTCGGCAAGGATTGCTTCGCCCTTCAGTGTAAACATCGCCATGATCGTGAACAGCAACGCAATCAGCGCCAACGGTGAGATGCGCGGCAGGAAGACCCTGTCATACCAATCACCGCCCTTTGCCGCCCGCAGAATCTTGCGGCTGAGATATCCCGCGGCGAAGGGGACACCGAGATAGAAGGCGACGCTCTGGAATACTTCCTCGAAGCGCACATCGACGGCGGTGCCTTCGAGACCGAGCAGGTCGGGAAGAACTGTAACGAAGACCCATGCGTAAATGCCGAAGGTCAGGACTTGGAAGATGCTGTTGATCGCTACCAGCCCTGCGCCGTATTCGGCGCTGCCTTTCGCAAGCTGATTCCAGACCAGGACCATCGCGATACAGCGCGCGATTCCCACCAGCATCAGCCCAGCCATCAATTCCGGCTGATCGCGCAGGAACAGCACGGCAAGAGCAAACATCAGCACCGGGCCTATCAGCCAGTTCTGGACCAGCGAGAGCGCCAGGATGCGCGTATCGCGAAACACGAGGCCGAGCATTTCGTAACGTACCTTTGCGAGCGGCGGGTACATCATCAGGATGAGGCCGATCGCAATCGGAACGTTCATCGTGCCCACATCGAAGCGCTGGATCAGGCGCGGCGCACCTTCGAAGAAATGTCCGATGGCGGTGCCACCTACCATCGCAAGCCCGATCCAGAGCGTCAGGTATCGATCGAGAAATGACAGCTGGCGACCGGGGTTCTCACGCATGTGCGGACCGGCCGATCTCGTCCATGAGCTGTTTCAAGCGGCCCTTATCCAGCGATGTCACTGGCAGGCTGGCGAATGCCTTGATGCGCTCTTCCAGTTCACGAAACGCGTTCAGGAAAGCAGCGCGCTTGCGTTCATCGCTGCCCTCAACGGCCGCCGGGTCTTCGATGCCCCAATGGACCGTCATCGGACGGCCCGGCCAGATCGGGCAGGCCTCGCCCGCGGCGTTGTCGCACACGGTGATGACGAAGTCGATCTCGGGCGCGCCTGCCGCGGCGAACTCGTCCCACGACTTGCTGCGCAGCCCCTCGGTCGGGAGCCCAAGGCTCTTCATCGTCTCGATACTGAGCGGATTGACCCTGCCGCCCGGATGGCTGCCGGCCGAGTGCGCTACGAATCGCCCGCGGCCCAGGTGGTTGAGCATCACCTCCGCCATGATCGAGCGCGCGGAGTTGCCGGTGCAGAGGAAGAGGACGTTCGGGATCCGGGTCACCATGAGGCGGTGATCATGCCGGGCCCGGATGGCGTTTTCGGGTGGCAAGCCCATACGAGGTCGCGCCCAGCACCGCGAGCGCGGCGAGGATCGAGAGCGCGCCGTTGCGGGTGAGCCCGAAGGCGAGCATCGCGGAGAAGGCGGCGGGCGCGATCGCCTTGGCGTAGAGGCCCGCGCGCGAGAGGTAGCCCAACAGGCCGCCCAGGCCCTCACGGCCGAAGAGCTCGACGGGCGCGGTCCCTTTCACGATGGTGAGCACGCCGTTGCC